>JANXQG010000476.1 GCA_025356915.1 Planctomycetota bacterium
GACCGGCACCGTCATGAACGGTTACGCCGACAGCATGTTTCTCAACATGTGGGCGATCAACCGTGAATTCCGTGAGGAATTCGACCGTAATGAACGTTCCAAGTTCGTCGATCGTTTCGGCTACCGTAAGCGGGTCGTAGACCTTGAGAAGTCGGAGAAGGCAACGGTGGAGTTTGGGTCCGTCACTGATCGTGTCGAAAAGTCGGCCCGTGTGACCGGTGATGCCCCTGGCGTCCTGCCGTTGTTCCTACTGCGCTACCTGCTGCCGGTCTCGGTGACGCTTCACAAAGCGGATCTTGCGATCAATCTGCCCCCTTGTACGCAAGTCCGCCATGAGATCGATCCCACGCCGGAGCAGATGAGCCGCTACGTGTCGCTCCGTTCCGCTCTGGTCCAGCAAATCAAGAAAGACCGGTTTGTCGAAGACCGCGCCGGTCGACTCTTCGGTCAGCTGGCGGAGCTGCCCAGCTACCTGGATCGGGCTACTGCCGACACCGGCAATAGCGAGGGCGGATCCTTCGAGATCCGTTACCCCGAGTCGTTGGACAACGAACTCGTTGCCACGCAGGCACCCTTCGCTTCCGATGTCCTGATGCCGAAGGAGCAATGGTTGGTCAACTTGGTGGAGGCCGAGTTGGCCGAAGGCCGCAACGTCATGGTTTTCAGCTGGCACCTGAATCTGTTGCCTAGGCTTTCTCGCCTCCTGGAGGCCCGCACGGGCGAGAAGGCCACGATCCTCTGGGCCAATAAGGTACCTACGGCGAAACGCCAGAACTGGATCGACAAGGAAATCGTGCGCAAGGAGCGCCGTATCATGTGCACGAACCCCGTGGCCATTCAGACTGGTCTCAACAATCTCGTGCACTTCTCGACGGTTATATGGATGGAGAACCCGGCTTGTGGCCCGACCATCTACCGGCAGGCCATCGGCCGGATTGACCGTATTGGACAGAACAAGGAAACCCGCGTGCACTTCCCGGTGTACCGTGGTACCCTGCAGGACCAGATGCACAACTTGCTGCTGCGCAAAGTCGCGATCTCCGTGTCTACCGATGGGTTGGACCCCGAGTCTTCGCTGCAAGCGGCGGGCGTGGGAGCGGAGTCCTACCAGGCCGGTCTGTCTATCGGCAAGGAATTGTGGCGTCTGATGCAGGAATCGGAAGCTGAGGCAGCCTGATAGCCATCGGTCTTGTTCTCTGTACGCTTGCGGTTGTCGGTGGAACGCTAGCCAACGTCTTGACAGATGACTCCAAGGATGTACGTTGAGTCTATGAAGACCAGGGTCACAGCCACGCAGAAAACATCTTGGGTCGTCGAAGAGCGAGACGACGACGGCGATAGCGTCACGGTCCATATCGTCAAGGCTGAGGACGCCCACGACGCCGCAAGGGACGCCGCGCACCTGATCGTGGCTCGCGACCGCTACAACGACCTACAGCGCCGGGAGTTCGACAACTACTTCCCCCTTGCGACGCTCGCCGTCACCCTCGACGAGGAGGAGACCGGCGCCCCCACGATCTTCCGTGCCACGGCGAAGAAGGAGAGGGGTCACTACGGTGTCGAGTTCGACGTTGAGTGCATCGAGGAGCTGTAAGTCTATGATTGCCAAAGAACATCGGAAGTACAGCCTCAGGTGCCCGCCGCCTGGTCGGCTTATGGGTTGATCGCTATGACGAACCTGAAAGACTTGCCGGGGAAACGTGAGATCACCGAATGGTTCGACGCCTATGTGCGTCGTGCTGGGTCATTGGCGCGTCTACAGTCTCTGACGCCCGACAAAATGTACACACTGATGGGTAGTACCTTCAGCTGGTATTGGGATGCTGAAGACGTGGGTCGCGCTCCTGGGCACGATGGTAGCCCCGACAACTTCTCCGGCCTCTACTTGTTTCTTGGTCAACTACTGGAGTCGCGTAGAACTCCCAAACCGTAAGCGTGAGTACAAACATGAAAACCACCAAAGCTACCAAAGCCGCACCACGCAAAGAGATCGAGGAGCTACGTCACGCTGGCTTCTTCCTAGCCAACGCGGCCTACAACCTCGCACAGACTGTGGTGCTTGAGGACCACCAGCGGAAGTCTTTGACCGACGCCTACAAAGAATGGGATGCGGTGCAGCGCGCAGAAAGATCCAATCCGTGACCGTCTACTTGTACATCACGGAGCGCTGTGAGCCAGGTTGGTCGATCAACCCACCCGTCAGCTTGGGAAATCTCGTAGAAGCTGAGCTGCGGGACGGGATGGTACACATCACCAAGTGTGTGGTGCCCAGGATGGCACCGCGTCGTCGCCTGTCGGCATTCGTGTTCCTCCGAGACTTTACCCCCGAGAAAGTTGGTGCGGCCTGTACAGTTGCTGCCAGGGAGGCCATCTTGGCACAGCTTCAGCCAGAGGCTTCAGTGACTCAAGCTTCGTTGAAGCCTTCCCTGGATGCTTACGGCCCTGTCTTTGGATACGCGGCACTACACGGTCTTACCGTCGATGGTGAAATCCAAGTACACGCCAAGGACGAAACCAGCCACCTGTGGGTAACCAGAAACCTGCATCCCGTGCCAAATCCGTGCATTACACCGAGTGGCCGTACCGACTGCCATAGTAGTTACATACAGGCCGCACCTGGTACACGCCAGTGTGTCTGTGTGTTTTGCGGCAACCTCTGAGGCATTAAGCACCATGGATTGGATCACGACGCAAGTGGACTACGGGGATGGTCCCGGCGACATCGGGCACAACTACACGTGTACGGAAAGCGGTGACCCACGAGGTTGCCGTGAACCCGTGACGGCGTTGCATGCCACAGACTGGCAAAGGGCCGCTTGCGCCAAGCACGCCCCACAAGGGCTTGACACCCTCTGAAGGCGTGGTAAGATTGCCCCGTACGAGGTACCAGGCTATAGCCAAGTAACGTGAGAAGCAGATCGTAAGTTGCGTGCAACTAGAAAGAATCGAGAAGAAAAATGGCGAGTAACAATAGCGTGATGGAAAAAGATATCCTCAAAAGACTCGTGGCCGATCTGAGGAGTTGTATTTCAGATGTAGAAGCTGAAAACAGTAGACTTCACACTGAAAACAAGAGACTTTCCGCACTATTGACAGGCATTGAAGAACGTCTGCAGTATGAAATGCGCCGCGCCGCTAAAGCTCTTGACGTAGCGGACAATGCCTCTCAGGCTGTGGGCAGCATCGCCAGGATGACACACAGCATGAGTATGATTATGGACACGCTAGAAATGAAGCTGGATCGTGAGAACAAGATGCGCAGCAAGCTGCCGCAGAACGAACGCTAACCCATGCTGCCTATCCCGGTAGGTAAGAGCTACGAACGCGAGTTTGGCTGGATCGTCTTCGAGCGCGAGACCATGAGGGCCGCGGTGAATGTGGAGCGTGTCCGTCGTGGTCTGCCACCCGTGGACATCTCGGTCATCAAGAAGGTCGAACAAATCGCCACAGGGCACTCCGACTACGCATCCAAGTTCGCCCTCTACGCAGCGGAGCTGGCTGTCGGGGATATCGAGGTCGAACCATGAACCTACGAAACGTCCAAGTCGTCGTCACCCCGCCGGGTCACGTGACCATCACGTGCTCCAGCCTGACATCTGCGGAGGAACACCAGGTCGAGAGCTTGGTACGGCTGGCGCTGCGATCCAAAGCGGGATCTGTGGATGAACGCATCCGGTCCTACGTAGCCGTGGCGACGGGGATCGTTCCTGCTGTCGTACGGAGATGACGTGACCCGCCGCGATTTCTGCATCTGGACTCTTGGGCTGTTGTTCCTCCTACTGGAAATAGCGGTAATCTTGTTCATCGTGCACAAAGGTAAACTCCTGGTTTACTTCTGTGCGCAGGAGACGATGTGCCCATGACGTGCGACCTGGGGATTCGGATCCGGCATTTTAGGGGCAACGACACTTGACACGTTCAAGCTTTCGACGTAAGTTACCCGGAGTGCAGTCCGTCACCTGCAGCAGAAACCACTAGGAGAAAGTACATGAAGAGAGTTGGACACCTACAGCACGTACGCGTGCTGGGAAAGGCTGCGTGTTTCACGCGCCCAGAATTTCGAACGGAGCGTTTCTCCAGTGTCGTTCCTTCCGTTTCGGCTGTGGAAGGACTTCTCAGTCAGGTGATGGGTCACAAGGGGGCTAGGTACGAACCCGAGTCGATCGGGTTGCTGTTTCAGCCCCGATACTTGTCTCTCACGGGTAACGAGGTCAGGGACTTCGGAGACGGCACCCACGCGATCAATACGGAAGACCGTCGTACCCTACGGACGACCGTTCATGTGGCTGGGAATCGGCGTTTCATCAAGGTGCCCCAATTTGCATCTAAAGAGCTGCGCTGGCAGGAGTTTGCGGGGGTCGAGTTCATCCTCAATTTCAGGCTAGCGGCTGATGATGTGGACTACCCAAAACTGAACAACATGCTGCACTCGCGGCTTCGTAACGGTCACTTTTGGAGGCAGCCGTACCTCGGTATGAGCAGCCTGACCGCTCAAATCGAACCCGTCGCAAGTTTCTCAGATTTGACTTACCCGGAGGTGCGGTCGGATGGTCAGCGTGTACCGATGCCGATGTACACCCACGCGAACGGACTACGGACGGCTGACTATGACGCTGACTTGGGCCTATCTTTCTACGGGATCGACTGGAACGACCCTAAGCGCTACTTCTACTTCGCCCCGATGCAGGTGAGACACGGAGTTCTCAAGTACCCGACCTGGGATGAAGTTCGTGCCCTTGGCATCCGTCGCGAGGGGTCGCGATGATCTCGGCTCTCTATGCGTATGCCAAGGCTCATGGTTTGGGAGATAGTCCTTGGCAGAAGCACGCTATCAACTACCGTCTGGTGCTGGGGGCATCTGGGGCGCGGCTCGAACCTTACAAAGGGCCGAAGCTGGAAGTTCTGACCGAAGCTCGGAGTAACGGCGATAAACCCTTCCACCTCTTCGATACAGAAGAGTACGTGCTCGGGCTGCCTATGGATAGCACACCCAAGGCCGGCACCCGCGCAAGGGAACGGCATGAGAAGTTCTGGGAACGAGTTGAGAGGGTCCTCACCGAAGCCGGAGCCACGCAAGCGCTCGAAGCTGTACAGACTCTCCGGGCTCAGCCGGGATGGGGCAAGCAGGTACAACTGTCTGTACCTCCCCAGGGCCATAAGCCAAAGCCGATCAAGGGCTGGATCGCTTTGGCCATAGAAGGGGATGATGGCTTTCTGCTAGAACACCCTCAAGTTCGACGGCAAGATCAGATCGCGTTCGACAACCAGATCACCGAGGGGCCGGATCGCTGTGTCATCACGGGGAAACCGTGCAGGCATGTGCGGCTCCATGACCGCATCAAAGGGGTTCCGGGTACAGAGGGTGCAGTGGCCTTTGTAAGTTTCAAGGCCAAGACGGCCGAGTTCCAAGGCCGTCATCAGGGTGACAATCTTCACATGAGCCACGAAGCCATGAAGGGGTATGTGGCGGCGCTCAACCACCTACTGGAGAGGAGCACGGCTGTGATCGGCAAACACACCTGCCTCGCTCTTTGGGGGCCCTCTGACGCAAGTAAGATCGCGGCCGTCATCCACAAGTACACGAAGACAAGCCAACTAGAAGCTGCATGGGAAGCGCTCTCAAGCAGTTCTGATTCGGACGAGCCCCTTCACATCTTGGGTCTCAGTGGGTCCAAAGGCCGGATCGCGGTCTTGAGCTATGACGTGATCCGCACTGGCGACGCCGTAGCGGCCTTGAAGACCTTCCATAGCTACGCCACTCGGAAGTACGTGCCTACCGTCATGCAGCTCATCCCCGAACGTGCCTCCAAAAGCCTCGTTCCCGAGACACTCTGTTTGGGGGTCGTACGCAACCTTCTTCTCAGTAAGGACCTTCCCCCAAGCTTTATGCAGATCCTGCTTAGGGAATTGCGTCCTCGCGACATCATCTCGAATGCTACCCCAACGATGCACTGGCTGGACTTCAATCACAACCACCCCGATAGGCCTGACATGGATGTTTCCAAAGAACCGGTTCTAACCGACTACTGCCCCCATGACCACGACGGCAATGCTTACCACTTGGGTAGGCTCATTGCCCTCTTGGTCCAGATGAAGTATCAGGCTCATCGGGGAGGCTTCAGCAGTAACATCGAGCAGACGCTTCTCACGCTGGCCCAGTCTTGCCCCAGCCGTTTCTTTCGGGAGGCGGGCCGCCAGTACCCCATCGTCGCGTCGAAGGTATCAGCACATATGAAAGACTTGTGGGCGGACACCTGCATTCGTATCACTCCAGATTTCGCGTCGTCGATCAAGCCCATCGGGCTCTCTCAGCAGGGAGTAATGTCCCTGGGGTACCACCAGCAAGCGGCATACAACCGACATCTGTCGAAGTACCGTAAGCTCCAGAGGGACAAGAAATCCGAAGCCACGACCAACGAGCCGGCGGAGGGATAGCGGCCGAACGGAATCCTCGGTGTAACGTACCCAACTCAAAACTCAACTCAAAACCCAACTCAAAACTCAAATCGGAAACTTCAATGACCCACATCAAAAACCACATCGGTCTCGTGCTTCTCGTCGATTACAAGAACTGCAACCCCCAAGGTAGCCCCGCACACGAAAACGCTCCTCGTGTCGATGATGAGACCTTGAAGGGTCTCATCACCGCGCCGGGGCTGCGGCGGAAGGTGCGCGACTACTTCGCCTCCTTGGGACGGGACATCTACGTCGGCAGGGGTGTGTGCTACGAGACCCAAAACCAGCCACTCTTCAACAAAGTCGGGGCTGCCGTCGTTACAGACGACGATACAGACGACGACACGGATAGCCAGGCCGACGTCGAGCCGACGCCGAAGAAGGGGAAGAAGGGGAAGAAGGTAGCGAAGAAGGGGAAGGGTTGCTCGGCAGCCCAGGCGATGGACGTCTATCGGGCCCTCACCGAACGCTACATCGACGCTCGACTCTTCGGGCAGCTTGTTCCTGGGATCCCAGGCACGTGTCGCGGGCCGATCCAGATCAGCATGGGCGAGAGTATCGATCCGGTGTCCCCGCAACGTATGCTGATCACTCGATGCGCCGTAGCCACTGAGAAAGAGGCGAATGACCAGAATGACGCCAACCGCATGCTTGGCGGCCTGCACTTCATCCCGTACGGACTCTACCGCTTCCACATCTACGTCAACCCAAACGACGCCAAGAAGACCAGCTGCACTGAAGAGGACTACGCGCTCTTCATCGAGGCCATCAAGTCGATGTTCGACAACGATCGCTCCTCCGCTCGTACCCAAGTCTGTGTCCGGGCTCTCTACGAGTTCCGTATGAACGCCCAGATGGCGGGTGCTGTCAACATCGAGCGCCTGCTGGAATCCGTCAGCGTTACCCGAAAGAACACCGACGTGGCTGCACGGTCGTTCGCGGACTACACCATCGAGATCCCTCGGGTCGTCCAGAACCACCCCGATGTGGACTTCCATCGCCTCGTCAGTGAGGTGAGTGCCTGGGTGGATGCGGCTGACTCGACGGCCTAGGAGCCACGATCATGAAGACGTCTAGGCTGTACCAAATCGATGGTGTTGAGAACCTGCTGAGCCGTCTGCTGACGGAGCAGCATGTTGCAGCCATCTGGTGTACTGGCGCGGGAAAGACGCTCCTCTCGATGATGATAGCCACGTATACGATGGGCGTTGGTTGGACACCGGGGCGCCCGCGTTTTACACACATCATCGTGCTTGCTCCAACCAACACCTTACGGGATACCTTCACACAAGAAGAATTCTCAGTTGGTGGTATCAAGATGGTGAGCCCTCCTGTAGAACGGCTCGATACCAACGGTCTATTCAGGTACCTTCAGCGGAAACAACCGGAGTTCGTTGCGCGTGTGACACATGGCCTCATCGCTAACCCGCAGACTTTAGAGGAGTTGCGGAACTGCGTCGCCCGTGACCCCCAGTTTGCGAGGGGGCTGCTTTGGATCTTCGACGAGGCGCACCATGCTGGAGAAAGGCAGGCCCTTACGGAAGCCCGTGCGCTCGTGCTTAAGGCTGGGGGGTCTGTACTGAGTCTTACGGCTACGCCCGACCGATCCGATGAGACCGTAGCGATCCCGGCAGATGTCTACCGTATTCGCAGAACACTCTGTGAGAACATGGCTGATGGGTACGCTCCAGAACGTATATGCACCGAGATCCTGCACATTGACGGCGAGGCGTCCGAAGAAAACGGTATGGTCTGCGTCCCAGTGCGGAACGTGACGGGTGACATCTTGCGGCACCTCCAGCAAGACGAGTTACCCAAAGCCATCATCCGTGTGAAGAGCCACGGGGATAGACAGCAACACATCGTTACCCTCGAAGGCTTGGTCCGAGCATTTCAAGCGGTAGAGCAACGCGTCTACATCGCCACGGACCACGTCCAGGACAGTGAGGTTCTACGAGCCGCGAACCAGGCTATCCTAACCGCTGTACGGGAGGCAAAGACCCGTGCATCCGGACTGAAGCCGGACGGAGAGCCGTACAAAAAGAACGAGGGGGATCTGCCTGAGATTCTGGAGTATGAGAACAGCCTAGAGGACATTACTATGTCCTGCCTGGACCAGATCATCGGAATGCAGACTGTCTTGGAGGGCCTAGATTGGGCTGCGTGTAGCCACCTCTACCTCGTCGGGGTACCCAGCACGATCCCGTCCCTTGCTCAAGGCGTCGGGCGCACCATCCGATCCAAGACGCACTTCCGCGGCTGCGGGCGGTGGCAGCAAATCTCAAAGATCGTGTTGTTGGCCGCAGGTGATCCGAAACGCATTTCGAGGGCACACGTGAACCAAACCATCCGCATCGCTTGCTACCTAGCGAACTTCCAACAATGGACCGTGTTCGGTCGCCTAGCCGAGGCTTTCAGGGCGTTACAGATCGACGCCCCCACGCTCGACGCCCCCACGCCCGAGGAACGTGAGGCATTGGTGCGTATCTACTGCCCGCCGGAGTGGGAGCCCAAAGCCGCAGCCATCCGACAAGCTATCGGCGAAGAGAAGCTTGTTTTCGCTCGTGTGTCGACTCGAATGAAGGGCTCCTTCAGCCCCACTGAACGCGCCCAGAGCATCATGTTCTACATCGAGAAGAGGCTGGAGCAGGGCAGGTTAGAAGACCCTGTCCTGTTCGCCTCCATTACGCAGGAGGACATTCGCAACGTCATCGTGTTCGACGACCCTGCCAAAGGACGGACGTTCGCGGGTGATGTTGCACAGATGGTCAAAGAAGGGAAACCCTGCTTGGACGCCGTTCGAGCGATTCTGGACCGCTATGCGAGCGATCCCGATCCTATGCTGCCTACTGTCATGGACCAAGTACTGTCGTCCTTCACGTTGACTGCTGACAGCATGGAAACCATGGCTACGGCTGCCGAGGCGGGAGCGGTCTCGACTCGCCGCCATCAACCAGGCAGTATCGCTGCGGCCGTGGAAGGGCTACGTCGATGAGCGTTGAGGACAAGATCAGGGGCTTCAAGAAAGACCTATGGTGGAAAGAGAATCTCAAGTGGATCTTGAGTCTCGACGGACTCTGCGTAGGTCGAGGCCGGTCCCGCAAACTCCAGTACGCCTACCGTGAGATGCTGGGTGGCTCTGGCCATGAAATGTACCGTTTGATGGCCCGGCACCTTCCCAAACCCACCTACTTCGAGGGGGTGGACTACAGTCGAGCGGTGATGCTATGGCACGCTCTTGAAGATCGCCCCTTCTATCTTGAGTGCGGGGATATCTTTGTGTCCACGCTTGAACGCAGCCGGATGCTACGCGATAACGTGGCCCTTGGGTTCTTCAACGCCGACACCCAAGAAGTGCCTCGGAAGGAGTGGTGGGACGATCACGAGGACGACCTTCTGGATATCGCGGAGAACGGTGTGCGGATGTGTGACGGTAGGTTCGCACAGATCACCAACTTCCCTATCGGGATCGGGGGCGGCCCCGGTGTAACGCTGAAGGGCCACCTGGAAGCCTACGCCAGGGGGTTGACGACGACATACCGTGGTTGGAAAATGCCGGACTTGATGACCGGTGTACAGGATCCGAAGGGACAGACGATGCCCTTTAAGACGGGTGTTTTTCACCTATACAAGAGCCAAGACCCACTGACGCTCGAAGACAACGTTGTCTGCATGGCCACCGTCCGCATGGCCTTCAATGGGCGGGCCAAGACCATCACGTTCGACCGATAACTTCACGTTCAACCGATAACTTCAAACACACATCAGAACAAGGAACAAGGAACAAGGAACACAAATGGCAAACACCCGACAGCGCAAGGCAAGCACCCGAACGGCATCCGAAGCTGGTATCACGGCCGATGAGCACGTTTTACCGTATGTGCAACAGCAGCGGACCTTTTCAACCGGAAGTGTCGCGCGTCACTTCAACATCGCCCCCGGCAGCGCCGTGGCTCTCATGGCTATCCTGCGCATCAAGCGTGTCATCGAGCGTAACGGAGAGGCGACTGACGGGACGAGCAAGTGGCTGTACACCGGCTAGGCGAGCGGTCCCGTGCTGCTTCAAGAGCGGTAGCCGCTCGTTGCTCTTTGAAAACATACGTTTAGATGGTCTGTTGGGACGTTCTCACAGCAGTTCGGCATCCGCATAATCCGAACCGCTCGCAAGATGCGGGTCAAGTGTTGGTAATCACTTGACTCTTGCGAGACCCCTGGGGATCCATTGAGGGATCCCCGACGATTGAAACTACGGCCCATCGCTGGCCCATCTCGCCGCTGCAGCCTGGGGATCCATTGAGGGATCCCCGACGATTGAAACGAAGAGTAAGTCTCGATGAGGATCCTGGCACGGTTCACAGCTGGGGATCCATTGAGGGATCCCCGACGATTGAAACACGCCTCCGACCAACGGG
>JANXQG010000531.1 GCA_025356915.1 Planctomycetota bacterium
GGAGGCAGAGCTGCCAAAGCAGCTCACCACTCTTTTCATCAAAGCACATTAAGACGCCGCGATCGTCTTGCATGCGTGGATCGCGGGGGGCGTCGTTATTGGTGCCCACGAATACCCGGCCGTCGGCGACCACAGGCGAGCCGTAGCTTGTGTTGCCCAGTCGCGCGACCCATTTCACACCGCTCCCCGACGGCAGGTCGATGCCGCCGCCGCTGTTTCGCGTGCCAGGGTTGAAGCCAGCGGGTTGTCCGGTTTCGGCGGAGACACTATTGCGCGAGTCGCGTTGGCCTGCTTGCGGCTGGTCCGCGGCCAAAAGCAAAATCGGCAGGGTTGAAGCCCATAGCAGGGCAGTCCAGCATGTCAGAAAGGGGGGAATCCGAGGCACGGTAAGGTTCTCCAGGGAAGGGAACTCGCGGAAACGTCGTTTACCGTTTGGGTCACGTCCTATCAAACGGCTCCAAAACATGGATCAACTCCATGTTTCCGGGCGGGAGTTTGATGTGTTCACCGGCCCCGAGGGCCAGGGCCAGCGGCAGGCGCTTGGCCCATTGCCTGACGAACGACTCCATCAGGCCAAACCGGCTGAAGTCCTCGTCTTCGCTACCCTTGTTCTTGGCCGCCTCTTCCTCGCTCTCCAGCGGGGCGCGGCCAGAACCGGGGTTCATGACATAATCGTTGAGGATGATGCGGACATATTTCCGCCGAGCGCGGCGGCGGGCCGCTTCGTCGCGGGTCTTCAGCCCAACGACCGGCTGCACCTTTGCAACCAACTGTTCAAAGACATTGTCGGTCAGCAGATAGTCGCGGAGGAATCGGGTGAAGATGTTCATGTCGTTGGGATCGAGCCACGGTTCACCGTCCTTGTGGTTGTTGCAGAAGCTTTCCCAGCGTTTCGGCACGGCCACGGTGGCCCATTCGTGCAGGTAGTTTTTCAACTCTTTGGGCAGCGGGTCGCCGTGGCGGCGGCTGGCGTTATCGGCACAATCTGCGATCTGCAATTCTTCGCCCTCGGCCATGCAGAGCGACTCTTCCAAGGCATGCACGCGATGGTAGATCCGTTCCTCGTCGGCCGTGAGCCAATCGACGACTTTCTTAGCTGACATAACGCGGCGCTCGCGGTCGATATTGGTATCGGGGTCGACAACCCAGTCGCGAGAAAGCTGCAAGAGGCGGTTTTCGACAGCGGCAATCTCCTTGGTCAACTGGTCCTGCTTGGCATCGGCGCTGGTCACGGCGCGGATGCCCACGCTGATCAGCGACTGCCCGCCATCGCCGTCCTTCATGGCCGCGTCCCAACGCAGCGCAGGGTCGCGGACGTAGGTTTTCACCAGCTCCGATTCGAGGAACGCCTTGCGGGCGCGAGTCCATTTTTCCGGGTTATCGGTTTCTCGCTGCTCTTCATTGGTATCCCATGTGCCAGGGTAGCGGATGGGATAGACGTTGGTAAACGCTTTGTCCTTGCCGCCGAAATCGGTGAGCACGTTGCCCAGGGTGTCGAGAATCGAATTCAGCCGGGTATCGTAGAGGATCTTTTCGGCGAAGATTTCGCGGTTACGGAACTCTTCATCCAGGCCCGACATGCCGATGAACAACGCAGGAATCTCGTCCTGCACGCGAAGCGGCCAGACCTTCTCACCGTAGCGAGCACGGCCCCATTTTTCGACGTGATACTTCATCTGGGCCTTGACTTCCAGGTTGCCGCCGCGGAGCAAGAGGAAGAGCGTCTGAATCTGCAATTCGTCAACAAATCGCTCGAAGAGGTATGAGACCTTGCCGCGCTTGACGATCTCCATCTGCTCTTCCAGAGAATCGGCACTGCTCCGCTTGCCTTGCTCGATACCCGTACGCACGGCACGCATGCCCGGCACGTCGAGGAAGTCCATCTGCTCGATCACCTTGCGCCACTCTTCGCTCAGGCGGTGCGGCAGCACGGGCATGACCAGTTCCAACATGCCGGCCTGAATGGTTTCTAACTCCTCGGTGCCCATGCCCGTGTTGGGTCGGTATTCAAGGACGAAATAGTTCTCCTTGGGCGAGAGATAGATGTCGGACCAGGCCACATGGTTCCAGACTTTGGAATTGGGGCGATCGTAAACTTTCGACCGCTGGCTGTCCAGCAGGAAGCGGACGCCGGCCCAGTGACAGAAGATGGCCGGGTCGTGGTTGCCTAGAGTGATCCGCTTGAGGAAATTGGCAATCTTGACGAACAGTGCCGTGAGCGTGGGCCAGTTATCCCAGAACAAGGCCCCCGCGACCGCAACGTAGCCCTCTTCCGAGAGCGGATAGCGGCTCAAGAGGCCGTTGATCACCGCTTCGGTGGCCTGGAAGCCGCGGCGATCGACCGCCCGCATGTAGGAGAAGGCATCGAGGATGTCCATCCGCCACTTGCGATCGACCTGCTGGTCGGGAAACTTCCGGGCAAGATCCTCGAAAAGCGTTTCCAGTTCGGTCTGCTGCCAGGTCGTGGCGGGCGTCTTGCATTCGGCATGGAAACCGCGGGCAAGCACTCGCAGCCACTCGGCCCGGGTCAAGGCGCGGACCATCACGGGATACTGGGGCGAGACGCCGGCCCCGATGCGATCCTTGGTGGTGAATCGGGTCACAAGGGCCGTAGCTTCCTGCGAACCGCACTGGGGGTTCAGGTCGTTGTCGAACGAGAGGTTTTTGTAATAGGCCGGTTCACCCAATGTTTCATCGCCACCGATGGGGCAATAGTTCTCGCTTTGCGGGCGGAGTACCTGACCCATGAAAAGGCTCTTGCCCACCTGCGATGCCCCATAAGCCGCAGCAGCCACCGGTACCTTGGAGGAGGTATAGAGGCTGCCGGCTAGACGGCGAAGCTGCAAAACTTCAAACTCGTCGCTCTCGTTGACCGGCAACAGCTCCGTTCGCCTTCTTGCCGGATTGTACTCCGAAAGCCAATCGCATAAATCGGTTGCCAGGTTCTCTACCTGTTCCGCACGCCGAATAATGTTGCGGTCGCGTTCATCTGGAAATGCCATATTACTTCGGATCGTTGGGTTGCGGGGAATCCTTTTGTATCTGTTCTACAGTAACCGACCGAATCAACGTGAGCGGGTACTTCTGCACGCTCTTGGTCGCTTTGTCTCGGGCTTCAATCACGAGGCGATACTCGTCGCCCTGGTTATAGCTCAACGGGTCGCTGCGCAATGTCGCCTTGCGGGCATCGCCCTCCGGCTGGTTCGGCACCCAGTTTTCTTTCGGATTGGCTTCACCTTCTGCGTATACTCGATATTCTAACTCACCTTCGCCGCCCGCCGCTAGTACCTCGACGGTCATGTCAAAGTGCTCTTTGTCAATGCGGTTATGCGACGACTTGACGCTCTCAAAACGCTTGCCCGATACCGAAACCTTGGCAAACACCTCTTTACCGCGATAAACCGCATGAAGTTGCGTTTGCCCCTGGGAGCGGGCGACAAAGCGACCGGGTTGGGCCGGATCGGCATCCAGCACGTTTTTGTCCAAGCTTTCAATCGTCGCTTGGACGGCCACTTCTTGACCATCAGCACTCTTGGCCATGACTGCGGCCGGGGAAGATTGCCCGGCCTGTAGATTGAGTTCCGACGGATTGATGGAAATAGAATCCGCAGCCGTAACGTGAACATTGACCGTGACCGACTGGCCGGCGGCCGAAACCGTTACGGGAACATCGCCAACCGAGCGGCCGGTGACCTTGTTGCCGTCAACGCTGACGATTCCCTGGCCATCGGGGGCCTTGACCGTCGCCTCAACGAGTATGGGAGCTTGCCCTCCGCCAGGATCGATCACCGCATTGCCGATCGCTTGCGTCTCCCCCGACCAGAGGGAAAGCATCCTAGGCTCGACGACGAGCTGTCCGGCAATAGGTCCAACGGGAGCGGCGTCGCCATTGATATCGATCGCCATGCCGGCGGTCTGACCGTCAAGCGTGGCGGTGATTTTGGTCATACCGGGTGCCTTCGGAGACACCTTCCATCCGCCGTCGACCTTCTCGATGCTAGCGACGGCCGATTTGGGATCGGTCACTGTGACGTTCGGGTCATTGCTCACATCATCGAAGCCGCCGTTCTCATACTGGCGAAGCAGCTTGGCGGTCTGTGGCATAGCTTGGACGCCCGCCCTATAGATCGGTGGCTCGAATGCAAGGCCGACAACCTTTCCGGCAGGTCGAATGCCGCCGATGATCGTACCATCGCCGATGACGACTCTGCGACCATCTCCACCGTAGACGACACCGTCCGTGATGACGTTAACGCCGTTGCCTATCGGCATCCCGCCAGGCGTGCCCAGGGTGACGTTCAGGATAGCCTCCGCCTTTTGCCCGCCAAAATCGGCGACCACCTTGGTTGGTCCAGGGCCGGTGGCGACGACGGTCGTGCCGGAGGCCACGCTCGCGACCGAGAGATCGGTGACATTCAATCGTACACCGTCCTCGGGAGTGAGAATCACACGGTTGCCACCGCGCATGGCGGATACCGCATAGGTGACTGCCTGACCGGTATTGATCGTTTGATTGGGAGGACTGATTTCCAGCCCTGAGATCGCATTGCTTGCCACCTCGACCGGCACGGCGATCTTGAGTTTGTCGCGCCATGAGACATCAATCAGGTCTTTGCCGACAGCCTTGGCTTGCACATCCTCGCCGCCAATAACATCGACAATGCCGCCCTTTTGCGGCACCACCTTGAGATCGGGCTGTGGGAACATCTCCTTAAGACCCGAGGTCTGTGCTCGGCCGAACACTTGCAAGTGAGCGTGATCGCCGGCGGCCATCACCAGCGCGGCTGGATTGGCGGTCAACTCAGTGATTTCTTCCTTCGTAACTTCCACGGGAACGGTGGCTGGGTCGAGTCCGAGAATGAAAACCTTGATTTCGGTCTTCCCGGGTTGCAGGGCGCGGATTCGTCCGATCCCCACATCGGCACCCGCCACGGAAGGATCGACTACCTTGAAGACGGCCGAGCCGGTGCGATCGATTTTCTCGCCGCTTCGAGTTTCAATGAAGACACTCACGCGGTCGGCCTGCCCGGGGGCAAGAATCAATGCCCCTGGTTCAACGACCAGCTTGCCCTCGATCGCGCGGGGCCGCACAACTACTTGGACCTGGGTGATTTTGTCACCCATCGTGATGCCTAACGGCACCGCACCTACGCCGATCGCCGTGAGGGTCCGCGTGGCCGGATCGAACCGCACCACGCCGGGACTTTCCGGCACGGCCATGGCCTGCTGACTGACATCCAAGTCACCCCGAAGGACTCGGATCGCATCACCCAATTGCTGGCTTTCCCCCAGGAACATCTCAATCGACTTCGGCTCCACGCGAAGATCTCCGTCGATGGTGTTGGAAACGGTCACCACGGCGGGTTGCGACGTCAGTCCCTTCCGTTCAACCGTAACCTCGCTTTGGCCGCAGTTCGAGGCGATGATCGAGGAGCCGGACATACGGGCCACGTCGGGCTTCGATGACTTCCAGGTCAGGTTGCCCAGGCCGGTGATGTCGCCGACCGATCTGCCGTCCTTGTAGCCGATCGCCTTCAGTTCATACACTTCACCCGGACGCAAGGGAACAATGCTTGGCTCGATGGCAATCTTGTCGATCTCGACTTCTGCTGTCACGTCGGCCTTCAAGGGAACCGTCGAGGTCATGCCCTGGAACTCGGCGGTGACGTTGGTCGAACCGGGGCGGAGGCCGAGAAACTTGCCATGATCGGCCGTCAAGATTGCACTGGACGGTAGCTCCGGCGTACGAAGAACGGCCTTTTTCGTGACGAAGCGGGTGTAGCCGTCAGGATAGTGAACCTCGACCTTGAAATCGGTGAACGTGGCCCCCACCGGGAACCGCACCTGCTGGACCTGTTGCGGCCCCTGCTGGCTGAATATCTTGACCCAGTCGGGCTTTACTTCAAGGGGCGACACGGGTGACTCATCTCGGGTGAATTCGCCCGGCCGGTAGGTGGTTGTGTGCCACAGCACACTCCGCCCGCCGACTTCCGCGCGGAGGAACTGCGTATAGCCTTCCTGCTTGGCCGTCAGCACGGGGGCTTCCCACTTGACGTATTCGTTGTCGAAATTCTCCGGCCAAAGCACGTCGGCGGCCGGTTCGCGTTGCCCATCTTTCTCGACCAGGACCGAGTACCGTTGGCTTTGGCCAACCGGCAGGAACTTTCCGACCGGCTCACGATCCAACACTAGGCGAGCTGCCGGATCCTTGGCATCCGGCCCGGCTTCTTTGAGCGTGAAGGCCACGGAAGCCGTGTTGCCACCGACCGAGGCTTCCAGTTTCACATCACCCTTCAGGTCAGGCGGTAAGGTGACCGTCGGCCGCAGGTTTTCCGTGGGTGGCGTCCAGATCACTTGCGGTGGAACGTTCCAGTTGACCGCTTGGGGACGTACTTCCTGCCATGCGTCGGATTCGCCTACCTGCTGCTCGACCATCAGTGCGACCGACTGCCCCGGGGCCAGCGGTGAAGCGGCCGAGGGAGTAACTCGCAATACCTTCGATTCGGCATCGACCACCTCGACCTTGGCGGTCACCGGCCGGAGCACGGGGATCGATCCACAAATATCAAACGGATTCGCCGGACTGAGGCCAGTGAGGATAGGCGGATAGAACCGCACGGCCTGGGGCTGGGCGACGTAGTAGCCCACTCCCGGTCCTAGCAACTCGGCCTTCTCGATTACTTTCTTGCCGCCTTCATCTCGTTCTGCTTCAAGAAAAAGTCGCAAAGATGCCTTCTCATTAACCGGCACGCGAACGCTGGCCGGCTCAAACAGCAGCTTCGCCCTGGCCGGATCGCAGACTTGGAACTCCTTCTTGGCAGGATCCGTGGCCGCCGGATGGCGGCCGGTCAGCATGGCGTTACCAGGGATACCCGTCGCAAAGAGGCCGGTCTTTTCCTTGACGTTCAGCACTTTGTCATTGGAACTCTTGAAGGAGGTGAGCGAGGGCACCAGTTCCACGTCGCCGCTAGGACCGTTGGCCGTGAGTACGACTCGGCCTCCCTCGCCGGCGATGCGGAGTGTGCGATCGACGTCGATGTCGAGCTTGACGTTGGGATCGGCCACGACACTCTTAAAAGCTACGCGGTTCGATTCTCGGCCGTAATAATTGGCATAAACATTCAGCGGCCCGGCACCTGCCTTGACGGCTCCCACGGCACCGGCACCGGCGGCCTCGTTCTTGTCGTACAACTCCAGGCCCGGCACGGACTTCTCCTGGCTGAACCATTTCAACCGCTCGGAGCGGATATGCACGCGACGCCCGCCACTATAGTTGGCAAACCCTTGCAGCCGCATCATCTGGCCTAAAGGCAAGTCGACCGGTCCCGCCGGCGTCAGTTCCAAACGACACGGTGCCAAGACAACCTCCACCGGGGCCATGGCCTTCAAATTGCCCATTCGCACGGCAAGCTCTTGCGGCGAACTGCTGTTGGTCGGCTTCATGCCGGTCAACTCAAATGCCTTTGAATCGAAACCGGCAAACTCGGGGGCGGGCCTCTTCTCGGTCGCGATCCAATCGGGGGCAATCTCCGCGTCCCGCGGCGGATCCGTATCGCTTCCGGCAACCATGGCAAAAACCTTGGGTTGCAGCACGCCGTCAACCTCAACGGTCAGGCTGCCGGGATCGAAAAAGATCCCCTGGAACTCGCGATTTCTAACGGCCACGGCCACGGTCCCCAGCGTCTTGCCCGACTGGTTGACCGTAACCTGCGTATCGCCTACGGTCCGGCCGATGAGGCGGTTGTCGGCGGTAATTTCCACGATACCCAGCTTGGAGCAACTTAGATGCACGGGGTTGCGATCGGGCGAGATGTAGGCGATGTCGGCGATCTCGCCTACTGCCAGGTCAAGGCTTTCCGGATGAACGGCGGAAGCGAAGGCACGCGGCAAGGCAACCGAAAAGTCGGTGCTACCGCTCAGCCCACTGCCGAAGGTCGCGAACAGCTTGCCGTTACCCGCCCGTTGGCCCTGGAGGGTCTCTCGCTGCAACTTGGCCACGTAGCGCGGGCTGATCTCGGTCTTCAGTTGCGACGATTCCAGCAGGTTGTAGTGCTTGCCGTCGCTGTTGACGGCATCGATGTGGACCTTGCCGCTGAGACCGACGCCGATGGTCGACGGATCGACGCCGACATCGATCGATTGAAAATCGCCTTTGGCAACGTTGACCGTCGCCGTCGTCTTCACATAAACTCTATCTTTGTATTCTTTGCCTTTGCTGCCCGGGTCGCCACAGTAGCGTGCTTCAATCGCCGAACTCCCTGGGACCAAGCCCTCGACCAGGTTGCCTTGGGCAAAAAAGACCTTGCCATCTTTCGACGGAACCCACTCCGTGGCCTCGGTCAAATCGACCCGCGTGCCATCTTGGTATTCACCGAAAACCTTCAGTCGGGCCGTCGTGCCGACCGCCAGATCGACCGTACCGGGCACGATCACCAGCTTGTCGGGATTGGCGGATGCCGTGGCAGCGACAACCACCTCCGTTTTGCGACCGTCGTATTGGAATTCGATCTTAGTTTGCCCCACGCCCGTCAGACGGATCGAGCCGGTTGCCTGATTGAATTTGGCGACCCGTGGATCCCATGTGATGCCGATGGCGTTGTGGGTGACGTCTTTCTTCTTAAAGAGGCCCTTTTCCATCACTTGGCAGTCAATTCGTGTTCCGACTGGCCCCGTGAATTGGGCCGGGGTGGCGATCAGACTGCCCCGTAAGGCGAGCATCAGCCACCAGCCAACTCCCCCAAGCAGCAACAGTAGCAGCAAGAGAGCCAGGGCGAGAATCTTCCAATTGGTCTTACGCTTGGGCCGAGTCTGAAGCAGTCCCGCGCAACTGGGGCAGCGAGGACTCTTGCCCGGACGGCGGACGAAGAGCAGGTTGCACTCCGGATCGGTGCAGACGACCGACGGGGCAGGTTCGTGGTCCAGCCGTTCGTAGCCCCAGCACCAGATCAGCCGCCAGTTGCCCAGCACATCGCGATAGCGAAAGAAGTAGCTGTCGAGGTCAGTACGGGCTGGATTGTCGACGAGTTCTCCGAAAGACCGCAGGAGAATTGTGTGAAGCGTCCGTTCCGTGGGCGTTTCGCCTCGCGACTGGTCGAGCCGTTCGCGCAGCTTGACCAGGTCATCGCGAAGAAGCCCCTGGAGATCCTGTGCGGAAGCCGGCTGGCAGATCACGTCTTCCAGCCGCCCTCCCTTGTCGTCGCGGACATAGAAGCCGACGGTATCGGCCTCCCACACGGGTTCGGCGATCATCCCCCCCATCCAGCGATAGATGATCCGGGCATTCGCCCCCGAGCGGTCGAGCATGGGTACCCCCGGCTCGACGGCAATCGGCCGATAATCGCGGGCAGTCTCCGACAAATCAACACGCACGAACTGAGTAGCCATAGCTGAATCTCACCGGAAACGAAAGTTGTTCACCAAAACCTGGAGTAAGGCGCAAACCCGCAGACAACTATGATAAGGGCTGCTGAGCGGGGCGCGAATAGGATACAAGGCAAAGCACGTTACGAGTAAATACATTGTTGCAAACCTCTACATTAGACGCCACTCGCAAAAGCTTCAACTTCCTGACATGGGAAATGTAGGGGCAGGGGTGTTTGCCGAGCGGATTTGGCCCCTCTTGCCCCTCTTTATTCGATATTATTTCATTAAGGAGAGGGGTCGTGGCTCCCGTGGCGGCTTTCCTCCTTATCTGGAATCGTAAATTTCCGGCAGAATTATTCGCGCCGCAGATCGGGTGCCAGGAACACAGATCCAGACTTGAGGACCAGGAACACAGATCCAGACTTGAGGAAAACAACAACCGCTTGGACTGTCCAACTACTTTGTCGTTCCTTTGTGGGCAAACGCGAGCAAAAGCATTCAACTCCCCCGAGTTGACATCCCCTCTGACTGTGGGTAGGCTAGGAGAGATAATGAAGAATGATGTAGAATGGCTCTTCCGGTTCATAGGTGTGGAATGTGAACAATTGTACGTCTGCACCTAGAACCGGAAGAGCCTGAAAAATGCGGCTGCTTGAGTTTCGTCGTTCGTCATTTCTTAATTTTTGCAGTCCTTCGTCCTTCGAGTTTCGTTCCCTACCATGTCCTGGCCCCTCGCATCCCACTTCAGCACGATGTTGCAGAATCCGCGGATCGCTTTTCGCGATCTGCGGCTGCAAAAGGCCGTGATTGAGAAGAACGGGCAAAATCAGCCGCGGCCGTGGGCTGGGGCCTTTGCCGTGGTCTACAAAGGGATCGATGCGGACGGCCAGACGCCGTTTGCAGTTCGTATTTTCACCACCGAGTCGCCTGAACGCCGCGACCGCTACGATCTGATCAGTGCCTATCTGCAAGGCCGGAAACTGAAATGCCTCGTCGATTTCGAGTATCGCGACCAGAGCATCCGCTCGGCTGGCGACGGCAAGTGGTATCCGGTGATCATCATGGAATGGGTCCAGGGCGAGACACTCTTTAACTGGCTCCGCGCGCGGTCGTTGGAAGGCCATCGCGAGGCCATCGCCACCCTTGCCGACCGCTGGCTGGAAGCGATCCAAGAACTGAGCGATAACTCCATTGCCCACGGCGATTTGCAGCATGCTAACGTGATGGTCAATGCGGCTTGGCAAGTGAAACTGGTGGACTACGACGGCATGTGCGTTCCGCCCCTGGTTGGCCGACGAAACCTCGAAGTCGGCGTCGAGCCTTATCAGCATCGCGAACGCGGCGCTGGCACGCTGCTTTCGCTCGACCTGGACAATTTTTCGGCCTTGTTGATCTATGTGGCCCTGCGAGCGCTGGCCATTCAGCCCGGTTTGTGGGCAAAATATGTCGAGCAAGTGGGCTACGATAAGTTGCTATTTCGCCGCGAGGATTTTCAGGCCCCGGCCCAGTCGCCTCTGTACTATGATCTGATGCAATTGGGCAACAACGACCTACAGAACCTCACCGAACGGCTTTTCGCCTTGTCGCAGGCACGGATGGAAGACGTTCCACCGTTGGGCCAGTTGGCTAACAGCTATGCCGAGGTCGAGCGATTGCTGACCGAACGGCAGTGGGAAGCGGCCGTCGATTTGCTGAATCGCCGCGGCCATTTCCGCGATGCCCCCGCGCGGCTGCAACCGCTCATCTATCAGGCCTACGAGCATGTCTGCCGCCAGCAGGCCTGGGCCAAATTTCTGCGAATTCCGGCCGAAACGAGCGAGCAGGTCGATCGGCAATTGGTCGAGGGATGGAACGAATCGCTGTTTGCCAACTTTCCGCCGGCGGAGCAGCAGCGGCAGAGGATTGTTGACGCCCGACAACGCGTGCAATTATTGGACCGGCTGCGGCATCTCATTCAGCGATCGGCTGGCAAGATCAGTTTGTCGAGCGAAAAGGGCCTGGCCGTGACTGCGGCAAAATTGCCCCAGGGGTATCGCCATAACCTTCAAGAACGCGTCAAACTGGCCTTGAGACGAGTGAAATGTTTCGCCGGACTGGAAAAGGCATTGAATGACGGCAGCAGCGAGACGGCCGTCGTGGCGGCGTGGAAGGCGGTGGTCGAGGCCAAGTGCGAGCAATTTGTAAGCATTGAATGGGGTATGCGGATTGCCGTGGCCGAAGAACGGCTGCCTATCTTCAAGGCGTTGGCGAAGATCACCAGCGACCTTCCGCCAGACCAGCGCGATCAGCGAATCCTGGCCGTCTGGAAAGAAAAGCTGATGGCCGACTGCCGCGAGGCAGACAAATGGCGGCCGCTGCACCAGATGGCGGCCGTACGGCGCGAAGTGCTCAAGCGACTCCAGGCGAGCGTCGACGCCCATGACGACGCTGGCGTGGTGCAATGGGGCAGTAAACGCTGTCTGGCAAAGTATCCGCTGCCTCAACCGCTGGCCGAGGCGATTGCCGCGGCACAGGAGCGCATCGGCCGTAACGAATCGCTGTCGACGTCGCAAATCAATGCGGCCGAGGAAAGCCCCGAGGGCGAAACCGCAAGTGGGCAGGAGGATCCTGCCCATGACGAGAATTCAGCGCTGGGCGAATCGAAGTCGGAGCCTGCTGCCCTGCCGCCGGAACTGAGTGAGCAAATGGAATCTCATTCGCCTTGGAAGTGGCCGCGGCTCTTCTCACGGCGAAGTAAACCCGAAGAACCCACCTGAGTAAACCATGTATCGCGCACCCTACACTCAATCGATCAGTCGTCAGAACAAGGCATGTTTCTTGTTTCTCCTGGACCAGTCGTTCTCGATGGAGGAGCCACTGGGCAATTCCTCGAACCGCAAGTGCGACGAGCTTGTGACAGCCATTAACGGCTGGCTACAGAACATGGCCATCCGCGCCAGCGGCGACGAGGGAATTAAGGACTGGATGGACATCGGCGTTTTCGGCTATCGTACCGATCAGCAAGCCAACCCGATCATCGAATCGGCACTGCAAGGCTCGCTAGCCGGACGGATGCTCGTTTCGATTTCCGAGATCGGCGCCGCGCCGGCCCGCATCGACACTCGTATGCAGTACCTGCCCGATGAAGAGACCGGCGAGATATTCCAGATACCCTGTGAGATGCCGATCTGGGTCGATCCGCGGGCCGAAGGCGGTACGCCGATGTGCCACATGCTTTATCTGGCCCACCAGATACTAGCCGACTGGATCAGCCAGCACCCACGGAGCTTTCCACCGATTGTCGTACACATCAGCGACGGCGAATCGCAAGACGGCAATCCGATTCCGTATGCTGACGCCTTGAAGTCACTGGCCACGGAAGACGGCAACGTGCTGCTGTTCAACTGCCACCTTTCGATGACTGCCGCGGATCCGTTCATGTTCCCCGCAAGCGACCACGGCCTGCCCGACGAGTTGGCCAGGGCATTGTTTCACATGTCGAGCATATTGCCCGAGCCGTTCTTCCGGCACGGCCAGTCAGAAGGATTCCCTTTGCAGCTTAACGCCCGCGGCATGGCTTTTAATGCCGACATGGTTTGTTTGATTCAATTCCTCAACATGGGTACCCAAGTGGCACCGGGATTAAGATAATGTCAAAAATAGTAGCAGGCACATGGAGTGTGCATGCTACCTTGAATTGTGAACGAACCAAGTCATGGACCAACTTCCCCCCCCAAGCGAAACCTGCCTCGGCGGACGCGTCGTCTTTCTGATCGACGAGTCGGAGTCGCTGCGCGAGTACATTGCGGGAGGAACAAAATCAAAGGCTGAGAGCATCACTACGGGAGTGAACTCGCTCTTGAACCAGCTCGTCTCCGTGGCCGACCTCGAAGTGGCCGTGGTCGGCTACCGCGGCGATCCCAAGGGGGGTGCCGATATCGGTTGCCGCTGGGGCGGGTCGCTGACCGGAAGCCGCTTTGTTCCCACCACAGCCCTGGCCGACGCCCCGCTGGTCGTTGAGAACCGTGTCCGTCGCCTTGGCTTGCCGGTTGCGGACGCGCAGGAAGAGGTCGTGCGATTTCCGATCTGGTATATGCCACAGCTTGGCGGCAGCATCTTGCCGGTGCTGGGCTATGCCTATTGCCGGCATCTGGTCGTTGCGGGAACAACGCTGGAAACAGTCTGGAGCAAACCGCCCTTGGTCATCAGTTTCGTGGGCGACCTAGTGCCGGAGCAGGTGGAGATTGCTGTAAAACGAGTACTTGGGCTTTTGACGCCGGGAGGATCCCCGCTCGTCTTTCACGTGCATTTGGGCGGAACTGCGGCCGGACGTCCCGTACTCTATCCGTCCAGTGACATTCACCTGCCGTTAGGCCCCCCGTGCGACTTATTCAGATGGTCGAGCGTGTTGCCGGACTATTTGATCGCCTTTCTCCGCAATGCTCAGGTGCCGGTGAGTGTTGGGGCTCGCGGAATGATCTACAATGCTTCCTTGGCCGACCTGATCCGCATGTTGTCGCTGGTTAAGGTCTATGCACAGCAAGGAATTTTCGACGTTCTGCCACCTGATGGCCTGGGCTGAAAGTTCAAACCATGACCATGCGATTCGACACACGACTGTTCACGCTCGCCAAAGACCCCGAGCAGCCTGGAGCCTTCCAGGACGCCTGCTGTATCGATACGGAGCACAACATTGCGGCGATTGCCGACGGCGTGTCTTCGTCCCTGTTTTCCGGCCCTTGGGCCGCCATCCTGGCCGAATCCGTGGTGGCCGACGGTCCTGACCCTAGCGACAGAGAATCATTTAGCGACTGGTTACGGCAACAGCGAGCGCGTTGGGCCGCCAGCATCGATACGAGCAGCCTGGCATGGTTTCAGAAGGCAAAGCTGCCGATGGGAGCCTTTTCCACATTGCTTCACACCCGGGTATGGGAGGTCGATGGTGTTCAGGCCGGTGCCTTTGGCGGCTACCGTCTTGCGGCCTTTGCCGTGGGCGACAGTTGCCTCTTCCAGATTCGTGGCGGCGAACTGGTGCGATCGTTTCCCCTGGAGACTTCCGACCAGTTCGAGGCCGATCCGATCGTCCTGGGCAGTGTCGATCTGAAACGCGACCACTTGCTGCAATTCGCAATTCTTGACGAAATGTGTTATCCTGGCGATGAGTTGATCCTTTGCACCGATGCCGTGGCCGAATGGGCCGTGCGATGCTATGCTAGCGGTGACCCACCCGCCTGGAACGACTTCTGGCACATGTCGGAAGATGACTGGCGATCGGGTGTCGTCTGGCTGCGGCAAGAACGGCAGATGCGCATCGACGATGCGACGATGCTCATGGTCCGCGTGGTCGATGATCGCGTGGCAATAGAGTTGGCGACTGAGCATCCGCACGAGCATGCGAGCGAAGCCGCAAGTGGCGAAGAGGTGGATGATTCCTCGGCCCTTGGGTGGCTAAAATCGGCCTCGAAAGATATAAAATCCGTATCCGAGCAGGTGGCAGACCAGGTCGACCACGCCTCGGAGCGGGTCATAAAAGGTCTCTGCGGTCTCAAAGACCGGACCTTGAAGAAGTATCGTGAAACATTC
This sequence comes from Planctomycetota bacterium, assembly GCA_025356915.1. Classification (GTDB taxonomy): domain Bacteria; phylum Planctomycetota; class Planctomycetia; order Pirellulales; family Thermoguttaceae; genus JANXQG01. The sequence goes on from JANXQG010000531.1 coordinate 14,926, forward strand.
GGCAAAAAAAACGTCCCACCCGAGTAAAAACCTTCCCCCCTTTCCCCCTTTCACACCCCTCACACCCTTCACACCCTCTTTCCCCCGGAGCCTTCACCATGCAGTCCCTCCTTTCCCGTCGTCTGATTCGTATTGTCAACTTCACCTTCTTGTTCATCGCCGTGCTGGCCATTTCCAGCCATGTCGGCTTACCGCTACTGTTCGGCGACGTTGTCGAATACGTTGCACCGGTCGTCTGGCCGCAACCGCCAATCATCCAGCCGGGCACGGCCGGTAGCCCGCCGTCAGATGCGATCGTGCTTTTCGACGGCAAAGATCTATCGGCCTTCAAAGGCGGCGAAGACTGGAAAATCAAGGACGGCTATGCCATCACCGATAAACATGACATCGATACCAAGCAGGCCTTCGGCGACTGCCAGATTCACATTGAATGGGCCACTCCAGAAAAAGTCGAAGGTCGCGGCCAGGGGCGCGGCAATAGCGGCGTCTACATCATGGGCTTATATGAGATCCAAGTACTCGACTCGTACAATAACGATACCTACTACGATGGTCAGGCCGCTGGGGTCTACAAGCAACATCCACCCATGGTCAATGCATGCCGCAAGCCGGGTGAGTGGCAGACCTACGATATCGTCTGGGAAGGCCCCAAGTTCGACGCGCAGGGCAAACTCCTTAAACCGGCTTACGTGACCGTGCTGCACAACGGCGTGGTGGTGCAGAACCATTTCGAGTTGACAGGCGGAACTTCCTGGACCGAAAAGCCTCGCTACACGGCCCATCCTGACAAGCTGCCGCTGCGTTTGCAGTATCACTACAACCAGACGCGATTCCGCAATATCTGGATCCGCGAGATCAAGGATATCGTCGGCAAGCCGGGCAACAACCCACATCACCCGGATTAGTTTTTTACCGGATGCGGAATACCAATAATTGGAAGAATATTGCTGCCGGGAGTGTACCCGGCCTGCGTCCAAAATGACTTTACGATTCATCCCCACAAAAGACTGAAGGAGAAATTCATGTCCATGTCTCGCCGTGTTTGCTTACTGTGTCAGACTTGCATGATCGTAGCCGGTCTCGTGATGGTTGCGGGTGCCGGCGAGGAATCGCCCGGCCCGATGATGCTCTGGTATCGCCAGCCGGCAAAGTCGTGGGTGGAGGCCCTTCCGATCGGCAACGGACGTTTAGGCGGAATGGTGTTTGGCGGAGTGGCCAACGAACACGTGCAACTCAACGACGACACCCTTTGGGCCGGCGGGCCTAAAGACCGCTGCAACCCCAAAGCCCTCGGTGCCCTGCCCGAGATCCGCCGTTTGCTTTTCACCGGCAAGAATAACGAGGCCGCCAACCTGGCCGGCCGCACGATGATGGGTATCCCCCCGACGATCGAGTCCTATCAGACCTTGGGCGATCTTCGGCTGACCCTGCCCGGTGCCGAGCAGCCGACGGAATACCGCCGTCAACTTGATCTGGACGCGGGCGTGGTAACGGTGACGTACCGGCTTGGTGACGCGCAATTCACGCGGGAGTACTTCTCCTCGACCCCCGATCAAGTACTCGTTGTGCGTTTGACGTGCGACAAGCCGGGCCGGATTTCCTTCTCAGCCGCGCTGGACCGCTCCCAACAATGGAAGACCGAAGCCGTCGGCCCCGATCGGCTCGTCATGTCGGGTGCGACCAACGGCGGCAAGGGGATGAAGTTCCAGGCCCATCTGAAAATGATCCCTCAAGGTGGCAAACTCTCGATCGAAGGGAATCGGCTGGCAATCGACAAGGCGGACGCTGTTACACTCCTGTTGGCGTCAGCTACCACCTATCGGCAGAAGGATCCACAAGCTGTCTGTCAGGAGCAGATTGAAGCGGCTGCGCGGAAAGGGTTCGAGGCCGTTCGCAACGATCATCTGGCTACCCACTGCGGGCTGATGCGCCGCGTCAAACTTGTACTCCGCGGTGCCGGGGAGGTCGGCCAGGATCGGCCCACCGATGAACGACTGGCGGCGGTGAAGAAGGGGGCCGACGATCCGGGACTGGCTGCGCTTTATTTCCAATTCGGCCGCTATCTGTTGGTCGGCTGTTCCCGGCCAGGCGGCTTGCCGGCCAACTTGCAGGGCCTTTGGAGCGAGCATATGAATGCCCCCTGGAACGCCGACTTTCATACCAATATCAACGTACAGATGAACTACTGGCCTGCCGAGACGTGCAATCTGGCGGAATGCCACTTGCCGCTTTTCGATCTCATGGATGGGTTGGTTCCCTCCGGCAGCGAGACGGCCAAAAAACTTTATGGAGCGCAAGGCTGGGTCGTGCATCACCTCACGGATCCTTTCGGATTTTCCGTACCCGCCGACGGCGTCCAAGGCATTTGGCCCATGGGCAGCGCGTGGCTCTGCCAACATCCCTATGAGCATTACCTCTTCAGCGGCGACAAGAACTTCCTTGCCAAGCGGGCGTATCCCCTGATGAAGGGCGGCGCACGATTCATGCTCGATTTCCTTGTCGAAGCACCGGCGGGCACACCTGTCGCCGGCAAACTGGTTACCGCCCCTTCGCACTCCCCGGAGAACTCGTTCACCATGGCCAACGGCCAGCGGTCACAGTTCACTTACTCGGCGACCATGGACATCGAGATCATCCACGACCTGTTCACAAACTGCATCGAGGCGATTGACGTCCTGGCAGCCGACGCTCCGGGCGGCAAGTTCGACGCCGAGTTCCGCGCTGAGCTTGCCGCGGCTTTGAAGCGTCTGCCTCCGCTGCAAATTAGCAAGCGGACTGGTGCGTTACAGGAATGGATCGAGGACTACGCCGAGCCGGAACCACAGCACCGCCATGTTTCGCACATGTTCGGCCTTCACCCTGGCCGGATGATCACGCCGCGCGGTACACCGGAATTGGCCGATGCCTTGCGGAAAACCCTCAATCGCCGTGGCGATGCAGCTACCGGTTGGAGCCGAGCCTGGAAGACTGCCGCCTGGGCGCGTCTGGAAGATGGCGACCACGCCTATCGCATCTTCAAGGGCTTGTTGGCGCACGGTACTTATCCGAACCTGTTCGACGCCCACCCGCCATTCCAGATCGATGGCAACTTTGGTGCCACTTCGGCCATTGCCGAGATGCTGGTGCAAAGCCATGCAGGCGAAATCGCGATTCTGCCGGCCCTACCAAGCGTGTGGCCCAACGGTAGCGTGCAAGGGCTGCGTGCTCGGGGCGGCATCGAGGTAGGAATCGTCTGGAAGGAAGGCCGGGGCGTTTCTGCCACTTTAACGGCCACGGCTGACGGCCACCACAAGCTCCGCCCGCCGAAAGGCCAGAAAGTCGTCAAGCTTCGCATCGCCGGCCAGCCCGTGCCGATGGTGGCGAACGCCGAAGGCACCATCACCGTTGAGCTGAAGAAGGGGCAAGAGTGCCAAGTGGTTTTTTAATAAGACGTTGTGGCTGGTCTTGCGCCTAACCTGATAAGAAAGTAGGAGTTACGCAATGCAAAATTTTACGCGACGCGATCTGTTCAAGGCTGGTCTGGCGGCTTCCGCCGGATCGATGATGGCGGCCGGTTCGCTGGCTCCCTCGATGGGGGCCGAGGTCCCGGAGTTCCACTTCGATCCGCGAGCGGTCGGCGAGGTGGGCAAGCCCTACCGGGCGGCGTGGGAGTCGCTCAAGCGATGCTTCACGCCCCAGTGGCTCCAGGAGGGTAAGTTCGGCATCTACACGCACTGGGGCGTGTATGCCGTGCCGGCCCAAGGGCCGAACTGCACCTGGTACTCCCACAACTTCTACATGAATCCCAGGGGCCGCGAGCGGAAACACCAAGAGGCCACCTACGGGCCGCTGACAAAGTTCGGCTACAAAGACTTTGTTCCGCTCTTCAAGGCCGAGAAGTTCGATCCCGAGCAATGGGCTGATTTGTTTAAGAAGTCAGGTGCGCGTTTCGCCGGTCCCGTGGCCGAGCATCACGACGGTTTCTCGATGTGGGACACCAAGTACTCAGAGTGGAACGCGGCGAAGATGGGGCCT
>JANXQG010000536.1 GCA_025356915.1 Planctomycetota bacterium
CAGAGATCCTTGCCCGAAAAGACGTGACTCCTTTGCGTTGGACTTTGCAGCTACCCTGCTATCAGGGGGGGCGAATAGATTGAATGAGCACACCTAAGAATTTGACCGCAATAGCGCCTGACGCTTGTGATGTGGAACTCCACGGCGACGGAACGGTTCTCGTCCGCGTTCATTCTTGTGATCGCAACGGGCGAAAATTACCCGATGCTGTTTTCACCTTCCGTCTCGGCGATCCGCAATACACCTATTGGGCCGCACTCGCCCTGCCTGGTGGCCAGCTCGCCACCAACCTCACGGTCTAGTCACGATTCGTGCGACCGCTTGAAACCGACGAGAGATCGCACTTAAATCCCGTAAATTTCCCCATACTTCGCCCTCAGTTGTGCCAGCAGCGGTGTGGACGACAATTCTCGTCCGGTAACCTGTTTTACGAGTTCGGCGGCTGAATAGTGCTGGCCATGGCGATGAATCTTCTCGCGCAGCCAATCGCGCAATGGTTGGAACTCACCCCGTGCGAACTGGGCGTGTAGTCCGCCTAATTCCTGATCGGCGGTGGCGAAAAACTGCGCAGCGTAGAGATTGCCCAAAGTGTAAGTTGGAAAATAACCGACCAGCCCGGCACTCCAGTGAACATCCTGCAACACGCCTTCCGCATCGCGATCTGGAGCGATGCCGAGATATTGCCGATACTTGTCGTTCCAGGCAGCCGGGGCATCGGCTGCGGACAAGTCGCCGCTGAGCAGGGCTTGCTCCATCTCGAAGCGAATGAGAATGTGCAAATTGTAAGTCGCCTCGTCGGCTTCCACGCGGATGAGCGAAGGCCGCACGTCGTTAATGGCGAAGTAGAATGCGTCGAGGCTGGTGCCGCCCAAAGCTGCGCGAAACCGTTTTTGAGCTGTGGGATAAAAATGCTGCCAGAATGCACGGCTGCGGCCGACGAGGTTCTCCCACATCCGCGACTGCGATTCGTGAATGCCCAGCGAAATGGCCTCGCCCAGCGGCATACCAAACCGATCCGGTGGCAGGCCTTGTTCGTAAATCCCGTGGCCCGCCTCGTGTAGGATGCCAAAGAAGGCCGCATTGAAGAAGTGCTCGTCGTAACGCGTGGTGATGCGGCAGTCGTGCGGTCCGAGCGTTGTGCAAAACGGATGGGCCGTCACGTCGAGCCGCCCGCGAGTGAAGTCAAATCCACCCGCTGCGGCCGCCTCCTTGCCAAACGACTCCTGGACGTCGATTGGGTAATTGCGGCTCAAAAGCGATCTATCCGGCTGGCGGCCGCTGGCACGAATGGCCGCGACCAACCCAACGAGTTGCTCCCGGAGATCGGCCAATACCCGACCGACGTTCGCCGTCAGTTCCTCTGGCTCATAGTCGTCCAGCAAGGCGTCGTAGGGCGATTGCTTGTAACCGAGGGCCTCGGCCTGCTGCCCCTTGAGCTCGAATGTCTTGGCCAGCCACGGCTGGAAGTGGGCAAAATTGTTCTCCCGTCGGGCCTGTTCCCAGGCACTTTGGCCCAAAACGGCGGTGCGGGCAAGCTCCTCAACGAGGCTGCGTGGCAACTTGGTCTTTTTGTCGACCAACCGCTTGAGCCGCCGTATAGTGACGGCTGTCTCGCCATCTACCCCCTCTACCAGCGGACCGGCTGCCAGTTCGGAAACTTTAGCGACGAACGCTTCGTCGGTCCACCGCTGGTGGATCATGCCGGAGAGCAGCGTCGTCTGGTCGGCGCGGTGCTCGGCCCCGGCAGCGGGCATCTTGGTTCGCTCATCCCATTCCAGGACAGCACTGACCGAGGCTAGGAGCGAAGATTGACGGACGTACTGACAAACTTCGTCGAACAATGCGGGGGAGGACTGGGGCATTGGGATTTTCTCTGGGATTTTGGACAACTTGTGGTGCAGGCGTCTCGCCTGCGCAGCATGGAAGGCCGCACCATAATAAAAGCGAAGTTAATGCTGGACTAGTCCTAAGCCTAACGATATCCCAGATTGTTTTCAATATCCCTCGATTGGTCAGAAAGCCCGGCACTCGGCCGATCCGTGGAATTCGCGCGCAGGTGCCTAGCCTGTGTGGAGAGCGGGTCGTTCTCGACCTTCTTTTGTGGCACGGGGTCCGTGACACAACCGGGCAAAAAGCCCAAGCAGACTATTGCAACGACTGCACGGCAACGGTTCCAGAGCATGCACATATTAAGCCTAGCCTCATTGGAAAGAAAGTTGGAGGCGGAAATGTCGCAAAATCACGCATTGCCGTCCAGGCCAATTTTTCCTTGCCAATTTTTCCTTGTGAGCCTTACTTGCCCTCCCCGTCCCCCACTCCAAACATCTGCGTCCAATACCTGCCTTCATGGCCCAGTCCCTGGCGGTGAGCAGATTCGGAAAGCATGTTCTTGTGGTGGCCTGGACTGAGGAACCAAGCCTTCAATGCATCGATTGACGCGCTCGAACCCATATAGATATTCTCTCCCAAGACGGTCGTGCCGGCCAGTCGGCCGCGGTCCTGGGGGGTCTTTTTGCCCTCTACCGGCGATTCGTGCGAGAAGAAGTCGCGGGTCTGCATGTCTTTGCTATGACCTCGAGCGGCTTCGCAAAGCTTCGCGTCATACAGCAGCGGCGGTAAACCACAGGTCATGCGCAGGGAATTCAAGGCATCCATGCCCCTGAGTACATCGCTTGAAAACTGCGACGCCATGGCCTGGTTCTTGGCAAGGATCGCGCGCGCTTGTTCGTCTTCATCCGACGATAACTCCTTCAACTGGGTTCTTGCCCTTTGTAGAAAGTCGTTAACCGGCAACGGCGAGTCGAGAAATCCCTGCTCCTGGAGCAACTGAAGCGAGACAATCATCTGCCGCAACGATTCTACGAAACTTGCGTTCTTTGCTGCTTGGGCGGCCATCGCCTTGGCCCTCTGGAGATAGACTACCTTAAGCCCATCCAGGGCCGGCAGGCCAACCTTCTGCAACTGATCCTTCGACAAGTCGGGATCTTGGCGAAGATCGACAAGCGTCTTGCGAAGCTTCTTAATAGCTGCGTCGAACTTCGACGGCTTTTTGGCTAAACCATTCACCATCTCGACTTGCTGGAGTTCTTTGTTCAGGAGATCCTTCGCCGCGGCAATCCCATCCTGCCCCAGCAACGCCAGTTGCTTGAGGGCCGCAGCCCGCTCCTTGGGTTTCGTCCGCGTCGAGCGATAGCGGACTATTCCTTGGCGCACAGCCTGGCGCACGTCGTCCGCGGCCGGCGGTAACACGGAGACTTTTGCCGAGTTTTTGTTTTCATCCGGGCGAGCGGCCGGATTCTGGATTTCGTCGGCATCCAAAGACGCAACCAGGTTGAGTAGGCCAAGAATACAGGCCACTAAGCCGACACGGCCTAATCGTTTAGCTAACATGTTCGGATTCTTTGTTCGATGGAAGGAAACGGACAGCGATAAATCTCATTAGACGGCGATTTGCACAGTATACCCGATTCCGCGATGCTTGGATATCAACGATCGATTCTGTGGCCGTTGAAACAGGCATCGCCCGCCTATTCTCCACTGTACTACGAATATTTTCTTTCCCGCCCCGCTTACGTGGCCACTGTGGTCGTTTTTTATGCTAGATATTCTTGTAACCAAATTGATCCCGCAAAACTCATAATTGCTACAACCGGAAGAACCTTCATGCTAGTTATTGCCGGATGCGTCGTTGTCATTGCAAGTGTGCTGGCGGGCTTTGTTGGCTCCGGCGGCAAGATCGGCGCATTGATTCACCCTTACGAAGTCCTCACGATCGGCGGGGCAGCACTTGGTGCCCTGTTGGTCATGTCGCCGAAGAAGGTCCTCCTTGACCTCGTCAAAGGTGTCCTACAATGCTTCAAGGGCACGTCTTTCAATAGAAGCGCCTACGAAGAGCTATTCAAGCTGCTTTACGATCTCTTTCGATTGGCGCGCCGCGAAGGCCTGATTGCTTTGGAACAGCACGTCTCCAGTAGCAAGGAAAGCGAGATTTTCAAGAAGTATCCCCGCATCACTTCAAACCATCACGTTACGGAATTCATCTGCGGTGCCCTGTCGCCGATTATCGAAGGAACCGTGAAGCCAGAGCAATTGCCCTTGCTGCTGGAGACGGAATTGAAAGTCATCGAAGAAGAGCACCACGCTAGCGTTTCGGCCCTCACGAAAACGGCTGACGCCCTGCCCGGTTTTGGCATCGTGGCGGCCGTGTTGGGGATCGTGATCACCATGGGGGCAATCGACGGGCCGGTGGAAGAAATCGGCGAAAAAGTGGGCGCAGCACTCGTGGGAACATTACTGGGAATTCTCGCCTCCTATGGGTTCGCGGGTCCATTGGCTTCCCGCATGGAGTTTCTCGGCACGGCGGAGATGAAATTTTTCCGCACGATTGCCGCGATCATGCAGGGATTTATCAATGACTTGCCTCCCAAGGTCGCCTTGGATCACGCGCGACGCGGTGTGTCCACTGAGTATCGCATGCCCCGCGAGGAATTGGATAAGCTCTTCGCCGAAGTCGACGCTTCCTAGTTCAATAAATCGCATGACGGTACGAGTGAGTTCAATCAATCGGTTATCGATCAAAGATCAAAACAGAAAATTGGGTAAGCAACAATGTCAGCTGGTGGTGGTGGAGCTTGGAAAGTAGCCTACGCGGACTTCGTGACCGCGATGATGGCCTTTTTCATGGTCATGTGGATCACGGCCCAGAATAAGCAAATGAAGATGGCCGTGGCTCACTACTTTAACGACCCCTTCAACTCTAAGTCCAAGAGCAAAGGCCCCACGCCTGCCGGCTCGACGACGACCGGCCCATTAGACCCCGGCTCAAAGACCCTCATGCCATCGCGCACACCTGGCGATCCGGCCGGGATAAAACGCCCCAAGAACGCTCCGAGGCCCACGGGACGCAAGATTGAGGAAGTTGGACCAAAACCTTGGGCTGGCGAGGGAAATCGCTCTGGCGGCGTAGGCAAACCGACCTTGTTCGTCTTGAATAATGGCAAAGAGCAAGGAACGGGAACCGTCTTGTTATTTGGTGAAGATTCAAAGGAGCTCAACGACGAGGCCAAGAAGCAATTGAGCAGGATTCTTCCCTTTTTGATGGGAAAGCGGCAAAAGATTGAGCTTCGCGGCCACGCCCGGCAGCGCGCCGCTGCGGCTGGTGGTGAACAAGATGCCTGGCAACTGTCCTACGCCCGCTGTATGGCGACGATGAAGTATCTGGTGGAAGCGGGCGTCGAGGTCGACCGGATGCGCCTGAGTCAGGCTGGTTCAAACGAGCCGCACACGATTCAGGAGGGTGCGGAGAACCGGACGCAGAATTCGTGCGTGGACATCATTGTCTTGCCCGAGTTAGCCGAGGAATATTTTGGCTCGCGCGAGGAACGAGCTTCTCTCATTCGCGGTCCTTGAAAAGGTTGATTGTCTGGCATTGAACTGTAGGAGAACTGCAAAGTCCAACGCGAAGGGGGGCAGGTCCATGTTTTCGGGCAAGGATCTCGGGTGAATTTCATAAGTTCTCGCCGAAAAATGGAACAGACCCCCGACTTTGCGGTTTTCCTGGCATTGAACTGGGGCTGTTGAACTGGGGCTTGTCGCAAAATCCAATTGTGATACACTTAGGTGAGTTGCGAGTGGGGACCACTCACAAGGATGCGGTGACATCGAGCACCAGTAGCTCAATTGGATAGAGCATCGGTCTACGGAACCGAAGGTTACAGGTTCGAGTCCTGTCTGGTGTACTTTAACGTAAGTCTTGCCGAATTTTAGATTTAGGATACCTGCCGATGGTCGGCAGTGCGGCTCACAGGCCCGTCAAAAAGTGGTAAGACTACCACTTTCTGGGCCGAAGGAGTTGCACATGTCCCGTCGGCGTTCTTCTGTCCCATCCTATCGTCTCCACAAACCGTCCGGTCTTGCTCGCGTCATTGTCAACGGCGAGCATCGGTATCTCGGCAAATACGGTTCTGATGAAAGCCGAGAAGCCTACGCCCGCCTGATCGCCGAACTCAACGCGAGTGGCGGTCCCGGATGTTCCCCACCCGCAGGAAGAAAGACTGATCGCCCCCCTCTGTCGGTGGACGATCTAATCCTCGCCTACTGGCGGTTCGCCAAGTCGCACTACGTCAAGGACGGCAGTCCCACGCGTGAAATCGAAGGAATTCGTTTTGCCCTGCGGCCGGTGCGTCAACTCTACGGCAGCACATCCGCTGCCGACTTTGGCCCCAAGAGCCTCAAGGCCGTCCGCCAGCACATGGTCGATGCGGACCTTTCTCGGGGGGTCGTCAACAGACGGGTCGGCATTATCAAGCGGGCATTCAAGTGGGCCGTCGCCGAGGAGCTGGTTCCGCCACACCTCTACCACGGGCTTCAGGCCGTCACGGGACTTACTTTCGGCCGCACGAAGGCCCGCGAAACCGAGCCTGTCCACCCGGTTCCAGACCTCCACGTCGCCATCATCCTGCCCTTCGTTACTCCTCATGTGGCGGCGATGATCAAACTTTAGCGGTTGAGCGGCATGCGGGCCGGCGAAATCGTACTGATTCGGCCGTGCGACATCGACACCTCGGGCGACATCTGGATTTACGAACCATTCGACCACAAGGGCCGCTGGCGGGGCCATCGTAAGCAGATTCCCCTTGGGCCTGAATCGCAAAAGATCCTGACGCCGTTCATGGGCCGCGACCCGCAGGCATTCATTTTTTCCCCGCTGGAATCAGAGAAGTGGCGGCTGGAAAACCGGCCGCCCTACCACGACAGGGTAAGAAAGACGCCGGTCTATCCTTCGGAACTTCGACAGCGCGAGAAGCTGAAGGCGGCCCGCCGGAAGCAACGAAAACCGAAGCGGCCGAAAGGAAATCGGTACGATACTAATTCCTACCGCCGCGCGATAGAATATGGGCTGACCAAGGCGAAGAAGGCCGGCTTCGCGGTCCCGCACTGGCATCCCCACCAACTGCGGCACAACCGCGGAACCGAGGTCCGGCGGAAGTACGGCATCGAGGCCGCGCAGGTGGCGTTGGGCCACGCCAGGGCCGACGTGACGCAGATT
>JANXQG010000547.1 GCA_025356915.1 Planctomycetota bacterium
GTCAGTTGTCAGTTGTCAGACGCGAAACCGCAATCGGATTTCAAATTTCAGATTTCAAATCCCTACACGCAGCCAATCTTCAGCAATCTGTTGATCGTCCAAGGCAATTCGCTCATCGCTGGCGATTAGCAGGCAATCGCCTGGTTGGGCTTGAGCCAAGGCCCAATGAATCGCTTCAGTGCGATCGATAATCACCTGGGCTGCCGCGGGTTTTTGAAAGCCTTCGAGAATCTCCGCGACAATTTCCTGGGGATCTTCGTGCTGTAGGCTGTCGCTGGTGAACACGGTACAATCGGCCAGCTTCTCGGCCTGATGATCCATCAACGATCGCTTTTGTCGATCGCGATCGCCGCCGCCACCGGACACGCAAATCAGGCGGCCGGCGGTCACGTTCCGCAATGCCCGCAAACTGCTGGCCAGCGCGTCGGGCGTGTGAGCATAGTCGATGAACACGCTGAATGGCTGGCCGCACTCGATCCGTTGCAAGCGGCCAGGCACGTAGTCGACCGCCTCCAGCCCGCAGACAACCGTTGCCAGGTCAAGCCCATAGGTCAGACCTACGGCGGTCGCGGTCAGGCAGTTATAAATATGGTGTTTACCGATCATGCGGGTCCGCACGGGCACGGTTTCGCTGCCGGCGGTGAGCAGGAAGGTCTGTTCGCTGGGGAACTGCTCGACCGGCGTGGCCATGATTTCGGCCGGATTGCGGATGCCGATTGTCAGTGCCGGACCGTGGAAATGCCGCAAATAGCCTGCGGCAATCGCGTCGTCGGCATTCACGACGGCAAATCCTTCCGGGGCTAGGTAGTCAAAGAGCTTCGATTTTGCCAGGCGGTAGTCTTGCGGCGAATTGTGATCATCGAGGTGGCCGCGGCTGACGTTGGTAACACAGGCCACGTCGAGGCGAAGGCCGGCAATACCGCTTTGCGCCAGGGCGTGGTTGGAAACTTCCAGCATGGCATGCGTGCATTCATTGGTCACCATACGCGCCAGCAGCGGCGCCAAGGTTTCGGCGGGTGGCGTGGTATGTGTAGACGGCTCGACCTCCTGGCCGTCGAAATAGCCTAACGTACCCGCCACGCCCACACGATAGCCGGCCTTCAGGAGTACGCTGGCGATGAGGCAACTGGTGGTCGTTTTGCCATGGATTCCCGTGATTCCGATCAACTTCAGATGGAAGCTGGGATTTCCCGCCAATGCCTGGCAAATGCGGCCGTAGGCATGATGCACGTGAGGCACAACTCCACACGGCACGCTCAGGCCCGACTGCGGCCGTTCGCACAGTACCGACGTTGCCCCGCGCTGGATCGCCTCGGCAATGAATTGGTGGCCATCGTATTGATCGCCCGGCAAGGCGGCAAACAGATCACCCGGCCGCACGCAGCGCGAGTCGGATGTGCAGCGCAAGGGCCGAATGTCGTCGGTACCGATAAATTCGGCCTCCGGCAACAACGCCCTTAGACTAAGCAGTCGATCAGTGACGGAACAAGTTTGCACAGCCCAAGGCCTCCATGCCGCAGCGCAAAACAACAGATATTCGATGGTTTGGCCGCTCAACAGAACAACAGAATCGAGTAGTCTGCCGACAGCCTTCAATGACTTGCGGGCCGGATTGTCGCAATTTCCATGGCTGTGTCAAGGCGAATTTGTGCGAGAGTGCGCTCTTGCCCCATCTTGACCTACCAAAATGTAGAGAATCGCGATCTATCTTTTAGCCCAGCGGCGGAGAACTTCAATGGCAGCTTCGCGAAAAAACTTTTCGCTCGGCTGCTCTTTGGCCGCCTGGGCCAGCAGTCGCACGGCATCCTCATGGCGGCCGCTGCGGCAGAGATGTTCGCTCCACTGGCGAAAAAGCTGCAGGTAGTTGGAGCGAAAGGCTTCATAGCTGGCATCGGTCGCCAGGCCCAGGCGAAGCAACTCGGCCGCCTTTTCATATTCGCCCGACGTGCCCAGGTCGATGGCCCAATTATTGATCGTGGCGAGAAAATTGCCTTTGGCGGTTGCGTTTTCCGGATCGAGTCGAACGGCCTTGGCATTGGCGGCAGCCGCATCGGCAAAGTGCTTTTCTGCCAGCAGATCGACCCCGCGGTTGTAATAGATCGTCGCCACCAGTTCCACCTCCGAGACCTGTCGCAATGGTCGCTGGTTATTCTCCGCATTGCGGGCCAAGGATTGTTTGGCCAGTTCGGCCTGGGCCATTGTCTCTTGTTCCGGTAGAGTTAGATCGCTAGCCTGTAGGGAATTTACCCCACGCGGCCTGTCGATCAGCGCGAACCACCGCGGGCAGGTCGTCTCGATGTCAAGCGTTTCTTCGGGCAATTCCAACCGGCTCATTGCGTGGCCGGGAATCTCCAATCCCACGGCCTTCAGTTGGAATCGATCGGCCAAGCAGTTGAATAGCACCGACGCAGTGACACAATTGAAACGGCCGTGGTCGAGGGTCTGACGCAAATCGCTCGCTTGCAAGCTGTAGCCGCCGCAAAGGATCGACTGATGCAGGAAAGTGAACACGGCCTGGGCCTGCTTGCGGGGCGTGCCGCGGACCTTGCCGGATCGTCTCAAAGATTCAACGAGCGCGTTGAACTGCTTGCAGTAACGACGCAGTTCGCTGTCGCGATCGACTCCGCCGGCGATCAGTCCGGCCTCCAGCAAAGAGAACTTGCCGAAACGGCCACCGTGGATCTGATCGAATAGCCGCTCCTCCAACTCAGAAAGATGTGGTGAGAGGATCTCCTCGCGCCCGGGCATCGCGATCCGCTCTGCAACAACAGAGGCGGAGGTGATGGTGGCCTGCTCCGTCGCGCTGACCGGGCTGGTAAAAAGGACAATCGCAGCCAACCACCCGAGGTTGAGAACGCAGAACTCCTTATTTAGTCGCATCGTAACGCCTATCGTGAAGTTGCTAAGAATCCCGTTTGCCGCAGCTTGTCGGCTGACGGAACTTTGAACAATCACGTCAACTCTAGGTTGCGAAATGACCACACGTCAACCATTGGCTCTTCCAGTTCCTGAAAACGGAATGCGAATAATTTGTAGGGTGGAACGAGTGAAACGAGCCCCACCAGCTCAATTTCATCCCCATTCTGGTGGGACTCGCTGCGATCTTCCCACCCTACTTCTGCACGTGGAACCGGAAGATTCCAACAATTTGACTACTTCTGCTGCGCAGTCGCGACACGCGATGTAATCGAGAGTAGTTCTTTGAAATCCTCGTTTTCCCACCTCATGGGGCATTCAGAATATTTGCTGCAATCGGAAAAATTACGCAAAGTCAAGGCAAATAAGGGGTTTTGTCAATAAACATTCTGTTGAGATGAAATTCTGTCGCGGCTGAATAAATTTTGGCACGACGTTTGCTTATTACCTCGTACGTCTGAGGCACTCAGTCGAAACCCGCGCCACGCAGCAGAAAGGATTTCTGCCGCACAATCCAGTGAAAATGGGTGCAATACGCTGAAAAAAGAGGTTTCGACCGCTGCCATGCTAGACCCGAGGACGAATTTTCGCCTTCGGCCTGAACACTCTCGCAAATGGATACGTATCAGAAATGAACGGCATAATTGAACAGGATGCGCTTCGGTTGACGGAACGCTTGGTCTTGGTGGCCTTGAGCGACGAAGAGTTGCTCTTGCAGTACCGTGACCACGGAAACCGGCCGGCATTTGAAGAGTTGGTCCACCGGTATGAAAAGGAGTTGTACGGGTATCTACGGAATTACCTCGGTGATCCCGAGATGGCCGAAGACGTTTTCCAGCAAACCTTCCTACAGATCTATTTGAAGTGCGATCAGTTTGAGCCTGAGCGGAAACTCCGTCCTTGGCTCTACGCGGTCGCCACGAATCAGGCCATCGATCATCAGCGGCGTTGTGGCCGCCATCGGATGGCGAGCCTTGACCGGCGGATAGGCAAGGATGAGGAATCCGATACGGGTGCTTTTATTGAACTTTTTGACAGCCCTCAGCGTGGACCGGCCGAGGAGAGCGAGATCCACGAGCAGGCTGACGAAATTCGCCGCGCCGTTAACGACTTACCGGAGCAGACGAGACAAGTGGTCCTTTTAGTATATTTTCAGGGTCTGAAGTATCGCGAGGCGGCTCAAGCCCTCGGTATTCCCGTGGGAACAGTCAAGAGCCGTATCCACGGAGCGATCCAGAAACTGGGCGAGGTTCTGACCCTTGCCCGCAAATTCCAATAATTCGTGTTGATGACCGACTATGTTCATGACTGACTGGGTGATTATGACGGATCCGGTTCGACAACACGTTTTGGACTACTTGCTGGGTGCCTTGGACGACTCGGAAATGGAGGCCGTCAAGGCTCGCTTGGAGTCGGATCCGGTCTACCGACGTGCGGTCTATTTGACGCGAGGTAACATAGCCAGGTTCGATAATCTGGTGCGAGTGGGGGGAATGAGGCGAGGCATAGCCCCGCCTCCGCAGCTTGCTGAGAGAACTTGCGACTTTCTTTTCAATCCGGCCCGTCGAATGCGTGCCGTTTTGCATTCGCGATCATTGCTGCCTCCACCCGGCAGACCAATTTCTCGTATCCGTTGGAACTGGGCCGATCTGGGGGTTGCTGCCGCGATCTTCGTGATCGCGGGTTTTTTGGTTCTTCCCGCCATCCACGGTACTCGATTTGCTACCATGGCCGATCTCCCTTCAGCCAATCGACCCAACTATTCGATCGCGAATCAGGGCGAACTTGACCAGAACGCGTTGTTTGAGGAACTGCACACGGAATCCTGTTCCACGTGTCGTTTGGGCAACGGCGAAATCGAATCAATAGACAACCACGAAGTCGCCCCACTTCGGTATCGCAACTCTGACGTGATTGCCTCCAACGGCACATCCACCGTGGTCTGCGTTAGTATGCCGTAACAGTTTGAAAACCACCGCGCCACCGAGGCTCTATCTCAGGAGAACGCAAAGTCCGGGGTCTGGTCCATTTTTCGGCGAGAACGTATGAAATTCACCCGAGATCCTCGCCCGAAAACATGGACCTGACCCTTTCGCGTTCTGGGCTCTATCTCGAGAGACGGGAATTGGAAAAAATTCGGCAGGAGAAACCACCTGCCGGCTTATTCCTCATCCTTGGAGTACGCGCTGCCGAAATTAAGCTGTGGATCGCCAGTTCTCCTGCCAGATCTCTGAGGACGCATTGCCCGCATTTTACTAAGATCCAAAAACACAAAATAGGAAGAGTGGGTTATGTACGAGGCCTACTTCGACCTTGCCGGCCGGCCGTTCGCTTCGATACCGCGACTTGATCACTACTATCCTGCTGCCGTGATCGAAGCGGCCCGCAATACGCTGGCTCGTTGCGTCGACCGCGGCGAGGGGGTGGCCATGATCGTTGGGCCTCCCGGTACGGGTAAGTCACTGTTATGCCAGGTTCTGGCCGAGCAGTTTCTGAAGACGTTCCAGGTGGTGCTGTTGCCGAGTACGCATCTCGATACACGCCGTTCGCTTTTGCAGGCGATCCTCTACGAGTTGAGCCGGCCCTATCGCGGCATGGACGAGGGTGAATTGCGTCTGTCACTGATTGATTACATCACCCTGAGCGATGATTGCAACCGCGGTGTTGTGCTACTAGTCGACGAGGCCCACCATCTGCCGCTACGGCTGCTGGATGAGGTCCGCTCGCTGACCAATCTCACGCGCAACATGCAGCCGGCGGTGCGCATGGTGCTAGCTGGTGGTCATGTGTTGGAAGAGCGTTTTGCCAGTCCGAAACTGGAATCGTTCAGTCAGCGGATTTCTGCCCGTTGTTATTTGGAAGCCTTTCAGCGGAGCGAAACAGAAGCCTACATTCAGACTCGCATTTCGGCTTGCGGTGGTCGGGGAGCCGAGATCTTTCCGGCCGAGACCTGCCAAATGGTTTATAAAGCAACCGATGGCGTGCCACGGCTGATCAATCAGGTGTGCGACCATGTGTTGTTGCTGGCCTATACGGCCGACATCAGGCGGATCGAACCGGCCCATGTCGAAGAGGCCTGGGCCGACTTGCAACAGTTACCGACGCCGTGGAACGCACAGGCCGTGCCAACGGGCGACAGCGTGATCGAATTCGGCGGTCTGGACGACAACCCTTTGGAATTACCTCCCTTCGCGGGCAAGATCGAGGCCTCCGAGGGAACCAGCCCGATCGAGGAAACCAACCCCACCGAGGCACCCATCCTACAGACTACGCTGGTCGCCGAGGCGACGGAAGGCCCAGAGACGTTCCAACAGCTTCGCCACATCCAGCGATTGCTGACCGACGTGCAGGCGGAATTCCAGCCTGGCTCACAGGCGAGACGCCTATGTTACGAGCAGTTGCTGGCCGATGAGCAGGAAGAATTCCAGCCCGTGGCGGCGATCGAGCCGGAGGTTGAGTTGGTGTTTGAAACGCCGCATCCGTTTGCGGAGACCTTCGAGGAAGAAGAAGTAATTACGGATCGCTATGTCGCCAGGATCTCGCCGTTCGCGCAAAGTTCGCCGGATGCGGAGCCTGCCGAGTGCGTTGTGGTTGCTGCTGCGGCGAACGAGGCAGAGCCTCTGAATACCAGCGAAAGCTGTGAGGAACCGCAGATCCCCATGCGTATGGATCGGGCTGGAAAACCTGACATGCATCGCGAGGAGCCGCAGTCGGAAACGATCCCCATGCCGCATGACCGCAGGATGGCCTGGAAGGACGCGCCGGAATCGGAAGTGGCCGCGGCCAAGGTTGCGTCCGTCACCGAGGAGCCATCGCCTCGGCCCACGCGATCGGTCGTGCCGCCACCGCGACAGGAGTTTGGACGGTTGTTTGCCAAGTTGCGACGAGGATTATAAGAGGCTGCCCGGAAAACCGAAATCCAGGTCCCCTCTGCAAAAGGGAGAGGGGGGGTTTTAAGAAAAGGTTGCCATGAGCCTGATGCTCAACGCATTGAAGCTGATCGAAGCCAAGCAAACGCCCCTCCTTGCGCGGAAGGCCGCTGTGCTGATCGAACTTCCGCCCGCACTGCCAGCCGACGTCCTGCCAAGCATACCCCTTGAAGATATTCCACCGCTGGAGCCGGTCTCGCTAGAGGCTGCGATGGATCAACTCCAGGCGTTCGTCTCCGAGGCGGGCTTGCTTTACGACGCCGCACCAGAGATCAACGTCGATGAAAACGAAATACCGGTTATCGCGCCGGTCGCATCTGATCCCTACACCGTAACGGCCCAACAGATCCTCCGGCAGTTACCTCGGGGTCGTTCGCAAGTGCTGTTGTTTACTAGTCCGGCCGATGGCCAGGGCAAGACGATGACGTTAGCCCGGCTGGCGCCACGGTTGGCCCAGGGCATGGAGGGCAACCTGCTGGTGGTGGATGCCAACTTTCGCAATCCTGACATGGCTTGCCGGCTGGCGGTGGCGCCAACTTGGCGTTTACCGGAGGTTCTTGCCAGCGCGGCGGATTGGGCCGCGGCCGTGCAAACAACCGCGCACGAGCGTGTGAGCCTTTTGCCGGGTGGGACCGATTCGCAGGATCGAGGTTCTGGGCGGAATGTTCAAGGCATGAGCCATTTGCTTCGCGATCTTGCCCGCCACTATGACTTAGTGGTTGTCGACGCATCTTCGCTAGCGCATCGCGGCACGGTTCAACTTGCCGCCGTCTGCGACGCCACCTATCTTGTCGTGCGGTTGGGCGAAGGAAGTCCACGGATGCTTCGCGAAGCGGCCCAGGTCGTGCAATCTAACGGTGGCCGCCTGCTGGGGTGCGTGGCCATTGATGCCGTGGCGTGAATGCTTGAAATATGGGCCATGAGCTAAACCATTCTTCCTTCCTTCAATTCCACCCTACTCGTTGTTACCGCCTCCCAAAATGGCCGATCGTGCGAGACGACGATCATCGCCTGGGGCAGACGGGCGAGTACGCCGATCAGCCGCTCCGTGGAAGCATCGTCCAGTCCGCCACTAGGCTCGTCAAAAAGCAAAACCTCGGGTTGCATGGCTAAGACGGTAGCTAACGCCACCAGACGCTTCTCACCACCGGATAGCCGATAGGTCACTCGATGCTCGTAACCGGCCAGCCCGAGCGAATCGAGCGTACTGGCAACGATGCATCGCACTTCGTCGCGGGACTTGCCGAGATTCAGTGGGCCAAAGGCAACGTCCTCGGCCACGGTGGGACAGAACAATTGGTCATCGGCATCCTGGAACAACAGGCCGACACGGCGGCGAACTTCGTGGAAATCAGCCTCCGTCACACGCGGCTGGCCGAAGACTTCGATCTGCCCAGCAGTGGGTCGCAACAGGCCGACCATCAGATGCAAGAGCGTTGTCTTGCCGCAGCCGTTGGGGCCG
>JANXQG010000549.1 GCA_025356915.1 Planctomycetota bacterium
GGGCATGCCCGGTATGACCAATCTCGCTAATTCAAGTCATCGAGGGGTATTCCGTTTGGTGCAACGGTAGGGGGTAGCGGTCTGTGGGCAGTGGCCAGAAACAATAATGTGAAGCGGCGGAGCTTGCTCCGCGCGTTTTCAGCCGCTTGCGACCGCAAGCAAGGAACCGTTCTTGCAACATTGCTCCTCGCTAGTTTTGTGGTTATAATTAGCATGGGAATGCGACAGCCATCATTCATGCCTCGGCGATAGATCGAATGAAGAAACTTTTTCCCATTATTCGAGAATTGGTAGACACCGAGAAATACGTTGTCGGCCAACATGCTGCCGAACGACTCGAAGAACGGGACATTTTGGAATGGCAGGTTGTTGCCGGCATGGCCGAGGCCGTTCTCTTGGCCGAATGGCCGGATTCCACGCCGAATCCCACGGTGGAAGTGTCGGAAACATTGCCGGATGGCGTTGAAATCAAAGCGGTTTGGTCGTATTTGCGTCAAAGCGGTGTTGCAAAACTTGTAACGGTTCATTTTTTCAATTGAGTCAAATCATGCGAATTCAAGGAAATCGGTTAAAGCGAACGCGATTGGTTCAGGGCGGTAAATTTGTCGTGGCCGTTGAAGTGGAAATGGTTGTTCCGCCTGATGATCCAAGCGAGCCGTGCTATGAAGCGGAAACCGTTCAATTGATCCGCGAGGTAGCCGAACACGCCGCTTGTGGCGACCGCGAATGGATTCAGCAACGTGGAACCGTCTATGAATTAGTCGCCTCATCGTAAGGACCGGCGAATCAATAAGTGTCGGGTTTTCGGAACGTACTCATCTCGCTCCGCGAGATGGAATGCATCTCGCGGAGCGAGATGAGTACAGTTATTGATTCGCCGGTCCTAATTCTGGTCAACACTCCTCTTGCCGCAAACTTACGATTTCAACTGCTTTCGGCCGCTCTGACCGCGTCCGTCGTATGCTGACCGATGGGCTTGGCGCCGAGATGGGCGTTGCCGTTGGTATCCGAATGCTGTTCGATGCTGCCGTGCTGGAGGGTGGCGGCGGGAGTGTTCCGCGGCTGCCAGGTTTCGGTCCAACTACAACCGGCCCAGGAAAGTCCGACGCCAAAGCCGATCAAGAGGGTTTGCGTGCCGGTCCGCAAACGGCCAGCGGTCCGCAAATCGTGCATTAACAGTGGCAGGGTCGAAGAGACGGTATTGCCGTATTCCTGCATGGCCAAGGGGATCTGCTCTTCCGTCAGATTAAGTCGCGTGCGGAGATGGTCCAGCATGAAGTGGGTAGCCTGGTGCATGAGATAGAACTCGACGTCGTCGCGAGTCCACTTCGACTGATCGAGTACCCTCTGGATCATCGGTGGCACGACTTCCAGCGTGAACTTGACAATCTCCGGACCGTCCATGAACAAGGTGCTGGGCCACCGCTTGCGCTTGCGAGGTTTCAATGCGTCGGCCGCGGGCCTGGCTCCGCCCTGAGCAACCATGAGCGTGTCGGCGCCGCTGCCGTCGGTGCCAAAGGCAAACCCACCCAGCGACGGTTCGTCGGCAGCCTCGATCAGCGTGGCTGCCGCGCCGTCGCCGAAAATCGTCCGCAAGGAACGATCGGTCGGATGGATGTATTTTGAGTAGGTCTCGGCCGTGATCAGCAATATCCGCTCCGCCGCTCCGCTACGGATCAGGCCATCGGCCATGGAAAGCCCATAAACAAAACCTGAACAGCCAAGGTTGAAATCCAAGGCCCCGATCGATGTTTGCAACTTCAGCCGGTCCTGGAGCAGGCAGGCCGTGGTGGGCAAAGGGTAGTCGGGCGATTGCGTGCAAAACAAGAGAAAATCGATCGAATTGCGGTCGATGTCGTGTTGCTGGAAAAGCTTTTCCGCAGCCACAACGGCTAGGTCCGCGGCAGTCTCCCCCGGGGCGGCGATGTGCCGAGCACGAATGCCCGTCTTCTTATAGATCAACTCCATGTCCCACTTGGGAAACAGGGCCTGGAGCAGGTCATTGTCTTCCACGGTTTCGGGGAGGTGGAAGGCGATTGGGCCTATCTGCGCAAACTTCTGCATTATCGATCCTCATATTCGTTCGTAGCCCACCCGACGATGGGTATCCGTGCCCGGGCGAGATTAC
>JANXQG010000573.1 GCA_025356915.1 Planctomycetota bacterium
AACCTGCGAAGGAGGACCGGACGGCGAGGAGTTTGTCGCGGAAGCGGTGGCTCGTTCGCACGCGGTGGAGTTTTCGCAGTCGGAACACTTGAAATGGTTTGCGTCCGCTCTCACGGCGAAAGATACCGCGAAGGCGATTACGGCGGTTGCCATTAAGTTGGTTCCGCGCTCGACTGACCCCAAGGCAATGGCGCACGACTCGGATACCAAGTCGGAAATGGAGGCGAATGGTGTGTCCAAGAAGACATCTGCCACGAAGTCGCTCGTCCCCCAAGAGGCCTCCCGGGTGGATGCAGGCACTCTCCGTATCGATGCAAACAACTTCGACAAAATGGCTAACGTCATGGTCTACGATAGTTATCCCGACGGGACCGGTAAGCAAATCAACTTTCAGAAAAACCTAGACGCAAGCTGGGTCGACTACACCCTTGACGCTCCGAAAGCCGGGATCTATTCGCTTGTTTTGAAGTTAGCGGCCCCTAATCGGAATCAGGTTTTGAATGTTACCGTCGGAACAGGTTCTGTTGCGGCGATCCATGTTCCCAACACGCGAGGGCTTTGGGGAATGACACCTGCACTCGATCTCAAACTGGAAAAAGGGAAACAGACATTCCGAATTGCCGCTCCTTTTCAACGTGGTATCGCAGTCAAGTGGATCGAATTGAAGCAGAAATAAACTGCTTACAAAGCCAACCCAGGAAATGCCCTATCCTGGGATGAGGTCGAATCGCACCTGAGGCGGCCGAGATGAAGCCGCTTCCCGTCGGAAGGTGATGCCAAAACCTAAAGGTCGGCACGAGCCTGGGATAAAAAAAGATGGCTCTCCGCCGGGTTTGCGGATAATTGTGGTGCGGGCATCCCGCCTGCCCAAGACGTTGTGGTTGAATCAGGCAGGCGAGACGCCCGCACCACAAACTTGGCGGAGAGCCACTATCTGGAATCCAAGCAGACTCATTATGACATGCCTTCCTGCCCGATTCTGCCGGCCGTCATATTTTCCTGCACTTCTCCTGAATGGATCATTCAAATTGAATCGCAGCGTCCCGAGTACGAATGATCTCCACCGCCATGCCGTGGAAACCTTCTTTTTCCAGAACCGCAATACCCTCCTTGAAAATCTTGCCGGCCAACTCTCCAAGCTCTTCCCTGCCGCACTTCGCAAGATCGTAAGCCATGAGGACAGGCAACTTGATCTTACGCGGAGCTTTGCCGTGCTGTTCAAAGAACTCAGCCTCCCTGTCGATAATTTGATTCAGTGTTTCGCGTCCCGTCGGCATCGAATATTCTCCTGTTGGCCCCTGGACAAGATAAACCTCGTCGGAGCTAATTCCTCCAAAACTCGCTACATTAATAAAAAATGGTATTCTGGGTGGACGCCCCGTATAGGCGGCTAGTGCTGCCTTGACCATTGGATCGCCCATCCGTAGCAACCGAACCTGGAAAGGATCGAAATTGGGATTTTTCATCTCCCCCGCAATCCGTATGATTTCACCGTAAGCCAAGTCGCGATTCGTATCACTGACCCGGTCCGAGGCGACGTACAAGGCCCATCGACCATTCTCGCTGTCCCTGAGCCAAAAAGCAACTACGATGGGCGCGTACCTTCCAAATTCCCGAAGGAATCTGGCTCCCACGTCGAACTGTTCTTTCACCAGCGAGCCTTGATCCATTGCATCACCCCATTTACGGGATCCGTAATCGCATTGTACAACTCCCGCGCTTCAGGCTCTGTCTTCACTTGATAACGAGTCTCCTCGTTCCACTTGCTAACAATTGCCCAATTCGTCGCCAAGGCGGGTGTGGCGACAACGGCTGTATCGCGGTCCGGTTTCAATCCTGCCAATTCCACCAGTTCCTCGACGTTGTGCGTCCAGCAGTTCTCGGAATACTTCTTACTCTTTTTATTCTCGAAGATTACCTCTGGAGAACCGGCAAGCCGTACGAGGATACACGACTTCAGCCCACATTCGATAGCGTACCCTGCCATATAGTATGCCGCAGACCACTGGGAGGCCGCAAGGAGTGCCTCGGCCGCGAACAGTTTTCCTTCGGCTATCTCCTGCCAGTCCGCGCGGTTCACGATGGAATTTCCCTCTAGGAAAGCGGTATCGCTGGGATCTGATACCCCGCCGACCGGCCCATAATGCCATACATGGCGTTTGAGTTTGTCAATTACTAAATTCAAAAACTCTACTGTCTCACCGCCTTCACCTTGCAAAACGCCTCCACGGCAAATTCCAAATCCTCGCGGCTATGCACGGCGGATACCTGAGTGCGGATGCGGGCCTTGCCGTGCGGCACGACGGGATACGAGAAGCCGATCACGTAAATCCCTTCGGCCAAAAGCATTTCGGCCATCCGCCCGGCAAGCACTGCGTCGCCCAACATGATGGGCACGATCGGATGCACGCCGGGCACGATCTGGAATC
The DNA here is from genome assembly GCA_025356915.1 of Planctomycetota bacterium. GTDB lineage: Bacteria > Planctomycetota > Planctomycetia > Pirellulales > Thermoguttaceae > JANXQG01. The sequence continues at coordinate 2,430 of JANXQG010000573.1, forward strand.
CGGCGTCGGTCATCGCCTTGCGAAACCAGACCGTGTTGCCCTCCAATTGGTCGCGAAGTTTTGTCGAACGAGTTAATATATCCAGCGACTTCAGCGAGGCGGCCACAATTGGCGGCGGAAGCGAGTTGGAAAACAGGTAGGGCCGCGAACGCTGCCGCAGGATCTCGACGATTTCGCGTCGGGCACTGGTATAGCCGCCGCTGCCGCCACCCAGAGCTTTTCCTAACGTGCCCGTCAGCACGTCAATCCGCCCAGTCACGCCGTGATAGTCGGGCGTGCCGCGTCCACCGGGACCAAGAAAGCCGACGGCGTGCGAGTCATCGACCATCACGAGGGCGTCGTAGCGATCGGCCAACTCGCAAATTGCGGGCAGATTGGCGATGGTCCCGTCCATCGAGAATACGCCATCGGTGGCGATCATGCGGAATCGTGCCCCGCGAGCCTCCTGGAGCTTGGCCTCCAGGTCGGCCATGTCGTTGTTGCGATAACGAAATCGCTGGGCCTTGCAGAGCCGCACTCCGTCGATGATTGAGGCATGGTTCAATTCGTCGGAAATCACCGCGTCTTCGGCCGCTAGCAGCGTTTCAAATAACCCACCGTTGGCGTCCCAGCAGGAAGAATAGAGGATCGTGTCGTCGGTGCCGAGAAATTCGGAGAGGGATCGCTCCAATTGCTTGTGCAGTTCCTGCGTGCCACAGATGAAGCGAACGCTAGCCATGCCGTAGCCCCAGCGATCAAGTGCCTCGCTAGCGGCGGCACGGATTTCGGGATGATCCGCCAGACCGAGATAGTTGTTCGCACACAGGTTGAGCAACGAGTTACGGCCCACAACACCCACGCGGGCACGCTGCGGCGAAGTTAGCACCCGTTCGCACTTATAGAACCCTGCGGAGCGGATTTGGGCAATCTGGTCATCGAGGAATTCTTTTACGCGAGCGTAGGACATGCGACTAACCTTCCTTCCACGTAAGAACGACTTTGCCCGACAGGCCGGAACGCATCGCGTCAAAGCCTTTCTGGAAATCGGTGTAGTGGAAGCGGTGCGTGACGATGGGACTAAGGTTCAGGCCCGACTGGAGCATGACGGTCATCTTGTACCACGTCTCGTACATCTCGCGGCCGTAGATGCCCTTGATGGTGAGCATGTTGAAGATCACCGTCGGCCAGTCGATGGCCAGTTCCTTGGTGGGAATGCCAAGCATGGCGATCTTTCCGCCGTGGCACATATTGGCCAACATGTCACAAAACGCCTGTGGATTGCCCGACATTTCCAGGCCGACGTCGAACCCTTCTCGCATGCCCAACTGCTCCTGTGCCCAGGCGATCGAGTTGGTGCGGACATCGACGGTGAGCGTGGCACCCAGCCGCTGCGCGAGGGCTAGGCGGTAGGGGTTGACGTCAGTCACAACCACATGCCGTGCCCCAGCATGTCGGGCCACCGCGGCGGCCATGATGCCTATCGGGCCTGCGCCGGTCACGAGCACATCCTCGCCCAGCACGGGGAATTGCAAGGCCGTGTGGACCGCGTTACCGAAAGGATCGAAAATCGCCTGCAAGTCGCGTGGTAACGACGGATCGTGGACCCAAACATTGGTCATCGGCAGAGAGAGGAACTCGGCAAAAGCCCCTGGGCGGTTGACGCCGATGCCTTGCGTGTCCACGATCCGTCGTTACCACGCGACTTGCAGGCGATTTTCGATCCTTTCGGTAACGCGGTCCACACGGCC
>JANXQG010000414.1 GCA_025356915.1 Planctomycetota bacterium
ATCGCCGATCTCGGCCGCCTTGGTTTGCAGTACCTTCAAAGTTAGTTCTAGCTTGGCCGCTCCCCCCGTCAGGTCCCAAAGTCTCATGGAGCGCCTCCTCCCTGCTCCCCACTCTCCGCTCCCAGTTCCCCGCTCCCTGTACCCTGCTCCCCGCTCCCCATCACGCCGGCCGAAACGCCGCCGGAAGCGTGTTGGGCCAGATAATCTTCCAAATTATCCATCATGCGTCGCAAGGCCGCCAGGCCCTTCGGAACTTCGGATTCCAGCCAACTGGAAAGCGGCGTTCGCGCCCCCCGATATTCATTTACCGCATGGTCGATCGCCAGGGCACAATGCCGTACCGATTCGACTTTTTCTTGGGCAATCTCCAGCCGCTTTTTTGCCCGAGCTAGGGCTTTCTTCTCGTCGATGCAGGCCGGATCGTGGTTGCCGATGCGGCGGGCCGTCATTGCTTGCTGAAGCTGCACGCGGGCCTCGGTGATCTGTTCCCAACCACGGCGGACCTGGTGGTTCCAATGGTCGTGGCGGTCGTGATGGATCCACTCCAGGGCGCGGCGGATTTCAATGTCGAGGCTTTCCAAAGCAGCCGTCGCCTCGTTACGGAAGACGTCGACCGCAGCGGCCATCTCCTGCACGGCATCAATTCTGGTGAGGCGGGCTTGGCCCATGTTGGATACCTTAACTCTCCTCGCCCGCTTTTGGGCGAGGGGCAGGGGTGAGGGGTTATCGCTGCTGGAGATATTCGTCGATGATTTCGGCTTTGCGAAGCAGATAAGGAACATGGTGTTCAATAACTTCGACAAAGCGGGCGATGGTCCGCATGTGCTGCTCGAATTCTTCGGCGAACTTCTTCTGTTCCTGATCTCGCCACGTCCGTTCCAGTGCCACCATCTGGGAACCTAGCGCGGTGACGCGGTCCTGGACATCGCCGCTGAACTTCTTGAGATTCTGCGCGAACCGCCGCAGTTCTTCGGGATCAACAATGGCTTGAGTCATGGAATATTTCCAATGAACTTGCCGAGCTTCGTCAGCAGTGTTTCAGGGTCGAACGGCTTGATCAGGTAATCGGTGATGCCGGCCTGAATAGCCTCGATCACCCGCTCTTTCTCCGATTCGGCGGACACCATCAGCAGTGGTATCGTGAGGCGGGCCTTGCGGATCTCACGAACGATCTCCAGGCCGGATTTGCCGGGCATCTGCCAGTCAACGATTGCGCCATCATAATGATTGCGTTTGAGCAAAGCCCATGCCTTATTGCCGTCCTCAGCTTCGTCAACCTCGATGCCCCCCATGCCCCTCAAACGAATTACCACGATGGCGCGGCAGGCCGGATCATCGTCAACAACCAGGATTTTCATGAGACTGCTTCACGTTGACATGTTTCTGAATTGACAACGACATTGTGCTAGAGAAAGCATACCTTATAATTGACCCCTTGGTGTTGGCCTAAGCGGCCCTACGTAGAACGGAATTCATTCCGTTTACCCAAAAAGATAAACAACGGAATAAATTCTGTTCTACTAGCGGACTTTGCCGCTCTTGCGGTGTATTCCGCTGATTGCTATGGTAAGGGAAGTGGTGTCATGTAGTCTTTCATCGCTCGAGCCGCTGGAGAATAGGGCGTGGCAGCAGGTATTCCCGTCAACTATCAGGAAAAAGGTTGGCTGAAGCATTTCTTCCGCATTCTCGGCGTTCTTGCCCTGATGGGTGGAATCGCCCTGGCCGTGTACGTACCGGAGGGTGTCCTGCCAGGCATTATCGTCGGCGGCGTTGCCGTTTTTCTGTTGGTATTCAACGAGGTTCGGTTCGCCCGGCAGAAGGCGGCCGAGCGATCGGTGATTGACACCGGCAGCGGCTTCCGGTGGCTGGGCGGTCCCACGGACATCGAGGTGCAGGATTCCCGGGTGGTTGCCGTGCGCATCAAGCGGACGTCGAAATTCTCCGCCGGCATTCTCAAAGGGGTTATCCGCCGTTTCGAGGTTTGGACTGCCGACAGCGACAAGTCGATGTGCATGACCAATCGCATCCCCGTCAACGCCACCGATCTCTTGGCTGCGCTCATCGTCCGGGTGGTTGAAGACTTGAAGCAGCGGACTGCCGCCGGCCTGGCCAGCGGTGCCATGCTGGAAGGCGACGGATGGAGGCTTGCCGCCATGCAATTAGTGGTTGCCTGCGGGCGAAAAGTGGAAACCTTGCCCTTTGTTGAAATCGACAAGGTTGCGGTCTTCGACGGCAAGATCTGTCTTTGGCGGCGTGGACAGGACGAGCCGGCCGCGAAAATCAGTCCTGATTCAAAGAATGCCTCGGTGCTGGCGTCGCTGCTGAGCGAGTGGATCGAACACCAGCGCGAGGCGTCCGGCGGTCAGCCCGAGGCAACCTCCGGTGCATCGGGCATGGGCCGCCTGCTGTTTGAACGACGCAGGAATGAAGGTATTTGGATCGGCTTGGTCTTAGCCATCATCGGCGGTGCGGTGGGCGCGATCTTGCTTTTCGAGCGCGACACAAAGCTCGTGGGCGTGGTCCTGTTGGCCGCCGCCGTGGCGTCATTGCTGTTGGGCTTGGCTTTTGGACGCTACTTGTTCCGCTGTTACGAATTGGGGCTGACCCGCCGCCGGGGTCGCGGCGAGCTTCGCCTGATGTATAACGAAATTGCGGAATTCACCTACTCCGCCACTCGCATGTTCTACAAAGGTGCGTATACGGGAACCCAGTTGAGCGTGACCTTCCGGGCCGCTCCGGGAATGATCCGGTATTCGGCGAAGGTGCAAAACATGGACGCCGATCTCGATGAATTGCGAGACCACATTGCCAAGATGATTGCCAATCGCATGCTTGCCGATTTGCGGGCCGGCCGAGCCGTGCCCTGGACGAGCGACGTGGTCTTCCTGCCCCAAGGCTTGCAGTTTCGTCGCTCAAAGATGTTGGGGCTGGCAAGTGGCCCAGTCGAGGTATTGCCGTACGAGCAGATCCACAGCGTAAATCTCAACGAGGGCGTATTTAATCTTTATAGCAAGACCGAATCCAAACCTGTGATCAGCAAACCCGTCGGTTCCGCGAATTTCTTCCCCGGGTTCTTTGCCGTTTTGACGTTGCAACAAGATCGCGGCGTAGGCGTCCCGCCTGCGCTATAGTGATCAGAACATCCCTAACTCGTCCCGCGCGGCTTCGGTCATCATCTCGGTCGTCCAGGGCGGAGTGAGCGTGACCTGAACCTTCACCTCACCGGCACCGTCCAGCGCAATCAAGGTGTCGCGCGCGTCGGCCACCAACTGAGGGCCGTAGGGACAAGCGGGCGTGGTCATCGTCATCATCACGTCCAAGTTTGTCTTCTCGCCCACGACTTCCACGGCAACCCCGTAGATCAAGCCCAGGTCAACTATATTGACCATCAATTCTGGATCGCGGACCTGCTTCAATGCGGAATAAACGGTTTCTTCTTGGATGGGCATCGCGTTTATCTCCCTACAAAAATACGCAGGCGAGACGCCTACGCTACAAAACTAAGCAGGCGGGACGCCTAAGTTACATAAGTTTTCTTCGGTCGGTCAATAAGCTTCACGAATACCTTGCCGTCTTCCACCTTGACTTCGTGCGAAGGCGTGCCGCTCACGGCCGGCATGCAAAGCACCCGGCCGTCGCGGATGTCGAACTTGGCGCCGTGCCTCGGACAGGCAATGACATATCCCTCCAGACAGCCTTCGCCCAGCGGGCCGCCGTCGTGTGTGCAAACGTCGTCTAGGGCATGGAACTGACCGTCAACGTGAAACAACACCACGTAACGCTCGCCAACTTCCACAACTTGCTTGCCCGGGTCAGGGATATCGCCGACCTTACATACCTGTACGAAATCATTCATATTCCCGAACCCTTCGCCCGATCGCCTCGCCTAACGCCTCGCGGACACTCTCGACCGCGATCCGATCGAACACCTGCTGGAAGAAGCCGGCCACGATCATGCGAATGGCCTCCTTGCGTGTCAGGCCGCGTGCCTGGGCATAAAACACCTGCTCGTCATCCACGCGTCCGGCCGTCGCTCCGTGCGAACACTTGACGTCATGGGCCTCAATTTCCAAACCCGGGATTGAATCGGCCCTGGCCGACTCGCTGAGGATCAGATTGTCATCGCGCTGGTAGCCGTCCGTCTTTTGGGCATCGCGATCAACCTTGATCATACCCCGCCAGACAATGCGAGACTCGCCTTGCAACGCGCCTTTGTAGAGCAGGTTGCTCGTGCAGTTCGGCGCCTCGTGGTGTTGGAGCGTATGATAAGAGAGATGCTGTGCACCATCGGTGAACATCACTCCGTTCACCTGGGCATGGGCCCCTTCACCAACCAAGGCAACCTGTTGATTGACCTTGGCCAAGCGGCTACCTAAAGCACCGATGGTCCATTGCAGGGAAGCATCGCGGCCGACCAATGCCTTCTGATGGGCGAAGTGCCAGACGCCACCGCCCCAATTCTGCAAATTCACGTAACGTAACCGAGCACCTGGGCCGACAAGGATCTCCACCGCGCCGCAATGCAAGGCGGCGGCTGTGGGATCGATGCTGGCGGTCTCGGCCAGCAGCGTCGCCTCGGAACCTTCTTCCAGAACAATTAGGGCATGACCGAAATCACTCCGCCCGGCTGACAAGGCCGAAAACGAATGCAGCGGCCGGTCGATCACCACACCCTTGGGCACGTAGAGAATCATCCCGCCCGACCAGCAGGCTGCATGCAACGCGGAAAACTTATCGTAAAGTGGATCGATTGCCTGGGTGAACAAGTACGGCTCAATGCGAGCACCGTGCTGCTGGACCAATTCATCGAGGCTGCCGAACAGCACACCGCGAGCAGCCAGATCGGGATCAAGCTGGCTTTGGCATGGGCGGCTATCGACGGCCAACGTATGCCCTGCCAGATCGACGTCCGCAGTCAACAGCGGCGCGGGAACGGGGAGCGTCGCGGCATCAGCCTGTGGCGTAGGCGTCCCGCCTGCGCGATCCTGTAGCGGGAACTTTCTCCCCCCTCCAAGCTTCCCGCTCCCCGCATTCGGCAGCGGGAAATTCTCCAAGCGGAAGCGGCGAATATCGGTCCGCCGCCATTCTTCCTGCTTCGGTCCCGGCGGCTGGTCGTGCGGAAAAGGCATATCCCGGAAAGCTTTCCAGGCATTCCACCTCAGATCCGTCAGCCAGCGTGGTTCCAGCCGTGAAGAAAGAAACGCCTCAAAGGCATCTTGGGTAAGTCCGGTAGTAATGGTTTCGGTCATTCTATCCGACGGTCCCCTCCATTTGCAGTTCGATCAAGCGATTCATTTCCAACGCGTACTCCATCGGCAGTTCTTTGACCAATGGCTCGATAAACCCGCTGACGATCATCGTCGATGCCTCGGCTTCACTCAGCCCACGGCTGGCAAGATAGAATAATTGTTCCTCGCCGATCCGCGACACGCTGGCCTCGTGGCCGATCATCACATCTTGCTCTTCAATCTCCAGGTAAGGATAGGTATCGCTTCGGCTCTGGGGATCGAGGATTAGGGCATCGCAGACGACGCTGGACTTTGACTTCTTCGCTCCCGGCATCACCTTGCACAGGCCACGATAGCTTGCCCGGCCGCCATTTTTGGAGATCGACTTCGAGACGATGCGGCTCGATGTGTGCGGGGCGCAGTGGACCACCTTGGCGCCGGCGTCTTGGTGTTGGCCGGCGGAAGCAAAAGCCACGGAAAGCACTTCGCCGCGAGCGCCAGGCTCCATCATGTAAATGGCCGGGTATTTCATCGTCAGGCGGCTGCCAAGGTTGCCATCCACCCATTCGACAAGCGAATCGCCGTAGGCCATGGCCCGCTTGGTGACTAGGTTATAGATATTGTTGGCCCAGTTCTGGATCGTCGTATAGCGGACGCGGGAACCTCGTTTGGCGATCACTTCGACCACGGCCGAATGGAGACTTTCGGTGCTGTACATGGGGGCCGTGCAGCCTTCCACGTAATGCACCTGAGCACCTTCGTCAACGATGATAAGCGTCCGCTCGAACTGCCCCATGTTGGCCGCGTTGATGCGGAAATAGGCCTGTAAGGGAAATTCGATCTTCAAACCCTTGGGCACATAAATGAACGAGCCGCCCGACCAGACAGCCGAGTTCAGCGCGGCGAATTTGTTATCGGTAGGCGGGATGATCGTGCTGAAATACTCGCGCAGCAGATCTGGATATTCGCGCACGGCCGAGTCCGTGTCGGTGAAGATCACCCCCTGCTTGGCCAGATCCTCGCGCAGGGAACCGTAGACGACCTCGCTCTCATACTGGGCCTTGACGCCAGACAAAAACTTCTTCTCGGCTTCGGGAATCCCCAACTTGTCGAACGTGTTCTTGATCTCCGCCGGCACGTCTTCCCAGGAGCGGCTCTGGCTCTCGGTTGGCTTGAGGTAATAGAATATATCCTGAAAATTGATATTGATTTGCCCGCCCCAAAGCGGCATCGGCTTGGCATTGAAGATATCCAAGCTCTTGAGGCGAAACTCCCGCATCCACGGCGGTTCGCACTTCATCTCGGAGATTTCTTCGACGATCTTGCGATCCAACCCCTTGCGAGCCTTGAATACATAGTGCTCTTCGTTGCGGAAATCATACTTATTGATTTCGCCCAGCATATCCCCGTGGCGGGGTTTGGTATCCGTTGCCATCGATCTGCCGAAACACCGGAAAGGCATGTAAATGCCAGCGGGATTTCGTCTCCTGATTACATTGTTAAAATCCTATATTCGGGCTTCGTACTTTGGACCTAGTGTACTGTCTCCGAATTGTCGTATCTGTTGGAGTCCTGGCTTTAGCCGGTAAATGCCGCCTAAAGGCGGGACTCCAGCGATTGCCATAAATCACTACACTGGTTCAGCCCGCATTTGCTGTTGCCATCGCCAACAGTGCCGCCTCGTCGGCCTGAGCATCGGGATGGGCGGCTCGGACGCGGTCATAACCCTGCTTGTGCAATTCCATGGCCAGTTCTGGCCCGCCCGACTCCACAATCCGGCCGCCAAGCATCACATGCGTGAATTGCGGCTGGTTGTACTCTAATAGTTGTTCGTGGTGCGTAATGATAAGGATTCCCATTTTGTGGCCGCCAATCTGCGCGATGCTCTGGCTGGCCAGACGCACGGCGTCAACGTCTAGTCCGCTGTCCGTCTCATCCAGCACAGCGAACTTCGGTTGCAGCATGGCCATCTGTAGAATCTCAGCCCGCTTCGATTCGCCACCGGAAAAACCATCGTTGACATAGCGGCGGGCGAACTCCTGATCGACACGGAGTTTGTCCATTTTCTCACGCAATTCCTTGCGGAATTCACGCATGGGGATCAGTTCTTCGCCTTCTTTGCGGTTCGGCCGGCGGACATTTGTCACGGCGTGGCGAAGGAAGTCGGCCATCTTCACGCCCGGAATCGCTACCGGTCGCTGGAAGGCCAGGAACAAACCAGCACGAGCGCGCTCGTGCGGTTCCATGGCCAGCAGGTCCTCGCCGTTGAGTTCGATCCGGCCGGCGGTG
>JANXQG010000589.1 GCA_025356915.1 Planctomycetota bacterium
GACCTGCCCGCGATGGACGATGACGACTATCGGCGCGGGCGGCTGACCAATCACTCCAGGAGTTCCGACCGGCGGGCTAGGAGTTCCGACCGGCGGGCTAGGCTGAATCTGGGCAAAAACGCCAGCGTCGCGTCGCTTTGCATCGACCGCAACTTTGTTGAGTTTCGACAAGTACTGATCCACCGGCAAATATTCCGGGATGACCGCCAGGACCTCGCCCTGCGCGCTGGGGGCGAGGATCACGGTGGTTGGCAGCCGGGTGATACCGTATTGCTTCGCCGTATTCTTGTAGTAATCGCAGTTGATTTTCACTGGAACGAAATTGGCTTCCAACGCCGCGACAGCCCCAGGTTGATTGCGAATGTCGTTTTCCAGATGGTGGCAGGCCGTACACCAAGGTGCCGAGAACACCAACAGTACAAGTCGATTCGACTGGCTAGCTACTGCTTTAGCACTATCAATAGTGGCTTCCCAATGGAGGGGCTGCTGGCCAGATGCAATCCGCTGTACGAAGATAAACAGCACTAGCACCGGAAAAACCTGTCTCACCTTACCCATTTTGACTTTCCTCGCCAAGAATCCGCAAGCTGACCATCCCTAGTATCGGAAGCGAGGCTCGATCAGTTGGTTAAAAAAGAATGAAAACCAGATGCGTGTTACTTTGGGTAATTTCGAGAAAACATGCAAAAATTCATGCGAGTTGCCGAAAAATAATAAAGTAGCCGCCAAGAGTCGAAAATTCAGCTTGACATTTATTTCGTTGGCGTTAATATAGCAGTAGATTGAGTTCTGCTTGGCAGGCGGGTGAGTTTCTCCCGCAATCTGGCATCTAAAATCGCCCTCCGCACAAGGGATGGTTCTTTCACGGGGGAGCGGGAGACGCTTCTCGGCCTAAATGCCTTTACATTGTGAGCGATTAAGAACGACGAGGCCCCAATACTGTGGGGGATGGTGTCGTTAGCTTTACAAGACATGAGGCTGCCTGCACGGTCTGCGAAGGATATCTAACAAAACCGGGGATCGGCCGGATTTCGGCGCGTCCAGATCGGATTTTGTTGGGTATCCTCAGGGTATGGTGAGTTTCGCCGCAGTATGAAGTTTGACCCTTGAGGTTTTGGTGCTTAACCTGTCCGGTGGAGCATCCCTCTGTTTGATTGCGCTGCGAGAGCAGCACGCTCGGAAATTCGCGGTGACTTTTTCACCGCTTCAGGAAGGAGTTTTCTCTTAGGTGGACTATATGGCAAAAAAGAAACGAGGCCGACTGCGCGGCCATGGTACGCAAGGCTCGGCACCGCGTAGTGGAAGTGGTTATCGTGGCGGTCACAACCGGCCGCCCATGCGCCCTCAAAGCTATGATGCGGATCCGCAACGCATGGGCGATGCTCAGCAGGAAAACGGCGAAGTCGGTCCCTTGGAACCCGGCGGCGGCGTGCTGGAAATGCACCCCAACGGCTACGGGTTCCTCCGCGATTCCAAGACCAATTACACCCGCGAACTGACCGACCCCTTCGTTCCAGGAAGCATGATCGAGAAGTTTGGGCTTCGCGAGGGTCTCCAGATCAACGGCATGATCCAACCGGGCCGGCGGCAGCAGGGACCGCGACTCCGTGAAATCACGGATGTCGATGGCATGCCGCCCGAACAATACCGCGAAGTCAAGACCTTCGACCAGCTTACACCGATCAATCCCGAGTCCTGGCTTCGCCTGGAGACCGGTCCAGAGCCCATGACCACCCGAGTCATGGATCTGCTCACCCCGCTAGGGAAAGGCCAGCGGGCATTGATCGTCGCTCCACCTCGCACCGGCAAAACGATCTTACTACAGCACATCAGCCACGGTATTTCGACGAATTATCCGGAAGTGAAGCTGATTGTGCTTCTGATCGATGAGCGGCCGGAAGAAGTGACCGATATGCGGCGCGCCGTCAAGGGCGAGGTTCTCGCCAGCAGCCTCGATTGCGACGTTGAAAGCCACGTCCGGCTCTCGCAGTTGGCCGTCGAACGCTGCCGCCGCTTGGCCGAGATGGGCCAAGACGTGGTCCTGCTCCTAGACTCCATCACCCGCTTGGCAAGGGCGTTCAATAAGTGGGTCGGAAACACCGGCCGCACAATGAGCGGTGGCGTGGACATCAAGGCGATGGACATTCCCAAAAAACTCTTTGCTACCGCACGCTTGTTCGAGGAAGGCGGTTCATTGACCGTGATCGGCACCGCCCTAGTCGACACGGGGAGTCGCATGGACGAACTCATTTTCCAGGAGTTCAAGGGTACCGGAAACCTCGAGTTGGTGTTGGATCGCAAGTTGGCCGACCGTCGCATCTGGCCGGCGATCGATATCAGCCAGTCTGGCACACGGCGCGAAGAGAAGCTATTGCCTCCGGATATACTGCACGCGGTGACCATGCTTCGCCGCACTTTGGCCACGATGCATCCCGTCGAGGCCATCGAGCAACTGACCAGCCGCTTGGCGAAGTTCAAGTCCAACAAGCAGTTTATCGAGCTGATCGCCGGGACAAAGATTTTGGACTAGCCCAAGAAAGCGAAGAAGCCCGCACCAAAGAGGCGGGCTTCTTCTTGGTCATGTTTTTCTGAGGGAGAGGCGATACCGCCGCTTCGCGACTAATGCGGGGGGGGCTTTGCGGCCGCAGACCTATTCTATTAGAATCAGAGACAGGATACTCTAAATAGGAGCAGTGCATGAATTACGGCGCGTTTGCAGTACTCGATTATGTGGTGATCGCCATCTACCTACTGGCCATTACGGCGATCGGCATCCGTGCCGGGTTCCGCCGACATGCCTCCAGCGAACAATATTTCCTGGCGAGCAAATCGCTCGGCTGGTTCACCGTGGGAGCAGCGGTCTTCGCGTCGAATATCTCCACCATCCACCTTGTGGGCTTGGCGGCCGCTGGCGCCGATCAGGGCTTGGTCGTCGGCAACTTTGAATGGATGGCCTGCTACACGCTGATCCTCCTTGCGCTGGTCTTTGCGCCGTATTATCTGCGGACGCGGATCACGACCTTGCCGGAGTTTTTGGAAAAGCGGTTCGGCTCGCCGGCGCGGACCATTCTAGCGATCATCAGTATCCTGGCGGCCCTGTTGATCCATATCGGCATCAGCATGTTCACCGCAGCGAAGCTTTTCGAGAGCTTCCTCGGCATTCCCATGCTCTACTCGATCCTGGTGATCTCGCTGCTGACGGTCACTTATACGGCCCTGGGTGGCCTGAAGGCCGTTGTGGTCACGGAGACAATCCAGATTTTTTTGCTGCTAGGCAGCGCAATCATGGTCACTGTCCTTTCGATCGCACATCTTCCTTCGCTTGGCATCCACAGCGTGACGGCCTTTCGCGAGGCGATGAAGCCGGAGCAGCTCAATATGGTGCAATCGATCGTCGGCCAGGACGGTCATTTCCGCGACTATTCTTGGCTGGGAATTCTTTTCGGTTATCCGATCCTGGGCATCTGGTATTGGTGCACCGATCAGACCCACGTGCAACGGGTGCTCGGTGCCAAAAACGAGAAGAATGGCCAGAACGGGGCGCTCTTTGCCGGCTTCCTCAAGTTGTTGCCGGTATTCCTGATGGTCTTCCCCGGCACCGTGGGCTACATCATGTTCCAGCGAGGCGAAGTGCATCTCACCAACGCGGAGGGTAGGACCGACTTCAACTTGCTGCTGGCCCAGATGATCCAACAACTCGTGCCGACAGGGCTGAAAGGGCTGGTGGCGGCGGGAATGGTGGCGGCTTTGATGAGTTGCATGGCGGCTGCGCTAAATAGCTGTGCCACGCTCATTTCCGTCGATATTGTCAAGCGAATGCAACCTCGCATGGCCGACACCCGCGTGGTGACGATTGGCCGCTGGACGACCGGCGTAATCATGGTCTTGGCCATGGCCTGGTCAACGCAAGGCGGGCAGTTCGGCACGATCTTCGAGGCGATCAATAAAATTCCCATGACGTTCGCCCCGGCAGTAACGACCGTTTTCCTCTTCGGCCTACTCTGGAAACGTGGCGATCTTCGAGCTGCGCTGGCCACCTTTGGCGTTGGCTGCGTGGTGGGCATTGTCTATTTCATCGTCGATTTGCCCAGCATCAGCCGGCTGCTGCTGGGCTATTTCCAGCCGCAGCGAGTCCAGGAACTAGCTGCCTACTTGGCTGCCGATCCGAACCGTAATTTTCAGGGGTTGGTCACGGACCCCCACTTTGG
>JANXQG010000630.1 GCA_025356915.1 Planctomycetota bacterium
GGCGATTAACTCGCTGTCGTCGCCCGGCGAGACTTCGCTTGTCTCAGACCATCCTTCGCTGGCAGCGACAAGACTGCGGACAACCGCCCGGCAGCCAATTTTGAACATCTGGTCGAACTCGGTGATCGCACCGGGACCAACGGGATGATTGGTCTCCATTTCCTGGATCGCGGAGATCAGTTGCACGGTTTCGTGCAAGAGGCCCAGCCGCGGCAGATAGGCCAGCAAGCGGCGGAGGACAGCCTGCAAACCCCGTGAGGCGACAATCCGTTGCGGATGACCGTTGCGTGTCAGGGCTACGTACAACAAGGTCTGTTTGCTGAAGGTCGAGATCAACCGCCGCCAGACCTTCCGCACGCCCTGCGGATCACCGCGCAAGACGGCCTTCAGCGCCGCTTCGGCTGGTTCTTCCCAGGCTTCCTGGCCTTCGACCGGGCTGCGGCGGTCCATGACCACGCGGATCAGCCGTACGGCATCGCCCGTCTCCACGCAGGTGGCGATGATCTGTTCCAGCAGCATTTCCTTGATGCTGCGTCGTCGTTCGTACTCCACCAAGGCCTCTTGCGTGCCGCGCGGTGGCGGAATGCGGTAGCGATAGACCGCACTGAGCAAGTCGAGAAGCTGCTGCCGGTTCTTCATCGCCTGATCGAGCCACCCGGCCAACACCGGCTGGCACTGTTGAGCGGGCAGTTCGCTTCCGAAGGAGGCCACGGCCGTCAGCTTCCAAAGCTGGGCCAGCGTGGCGAGGAAGGTCAACCGCCCGACGATCCGTTCGGCCTCTTCCACAAGCTCAAAATCGGTGGTGTCGCCGCCGGTATTGCCCCCTTCGAGCATTTCGCCTTCGATGTCGTCTTCGGTGCTACCGCGGAAGGTCACGTCTTCGTACGCGGCACCATAAATATCGTCAACCCCGTCACCTTCCTCCTCGCTGCCAGCCGATTCATCACCCGCCAGCTCGAAGCGGGGAACGACCCAATACTCCTCTGCATTGGCCTCCAGGCAATCGAGGAACTTGCAGGCCAAGGCCCAGCACTGTAGCGTCGTCTGGCGATTACTCGCTTCGGCGTCGTCAAAATCGTCCCACAGATCTTGCATCCAATCCAGCGCCAGACTGTGGAAAGAATAGTCTTCTTCGGCCAGTGGAATCTGGTCGGCCTGACTGAGCCACTGCACCAAGAGTGCCATTGCGGCCACGAGGCTCCGTTGCTCCAGCAGGGCGTCGACCACTAGTGCGTAGGCCTTGGGTGATCGGAATTGCGCGGCCCGCTCACGCCAGAAAGCCAAATCGCCGGAGGCTGCTCCCGCCGCGTGCCATGCTCGCAGGGCCGACGCCACGTGGTCGGCCGATTCGCGAATCTCGCGGCCAGAAAAGCTCTCAACCGAGCCAATTTCGGTCGTGGCGAACTTGTCCCACCAGTCGGCCAGGACGTCCAAACATTGCGAAACCTGGCTCTCCAGAGCTGCGATGCCAATAGCGGCAGCCTCTTTTTGAATCTGCACGCCAACCGTGAAAATACTGCCTACCAGGCTAATCAATTCGTCGACGCGATGATCGTAAACGCTGTTCTCCGGCGATGGGAAAAGTCCGTATTGCCCGCCAAAGCCGAGGATATTCCACGGATCGACCAGGGCACCGCATTCGATCGCACGGTGCAACAGGCCGATCGATTCTTCCATCAACCGTGCGGCGTGCTCCAGCCGCGGCCCGGGGTCATTGTCCGTGGGCCGCTTCGCCACGGCCACGCGATGGACCTCCTCGATAGCCAGATGCGCCGTGGTCAGCCGGCAGTGGATGTCACATTTCAACCGGGTCGAGGCAACCGACACGACTTGGGCCTGACGCTGGGCCGCTTCCGTATAGCCCATGCGCGCGAAAAGCTCGGCCAGGTGAACGTGCTGCAACTGCTCGGCGCGGCAGCGAGCCAAATGCTGATTGAAATGTTGCCGCACACCGCCGAACGGCTGCCGTACCGCTACGGCTTCGGCTCGTAAACGCTCGCCGTGCGGTCCGCGCATCTGCGACAGCAACCCTTCGTAGAAGGTATCGCGGTAGAGGGCAATCTGCTGCACCAGCGACGATAACGTCGTACTCGAGTCGTGGGCTTCCGGCTGGTTGCCGCTGACCCGTGCGCCCATCAGGATCGTGCCAGCCAGCACGGCGGCCGCTTCAAACAACATCTCTTCATGGGCCAGTGTGCCACGATGTTCGATTCGTTCCAGCATGGCGTCCAGCGAGACCTGTTGCAGCACGAAACGCCGACAACGGCCCGCGTTGTCCAACTTGCCGAGATCCCATTGGCCGAAGAGATAGTTTGGCCGCTTGTTCACTGGGTGGTCAAAGTCGTAGGCACGGGGATCGACGGCCAATTCTTCCAGCAACTCGATGTCGAACATTGAGTCGAACTGTAGCGAAGAATTAATGCCTTCGAGGATCGTCAGAGCAGATGAGATCAGGTCGCGATAGCGCCCTGCGGCCACGCCCGCACCGCGGATAAACAATGGAATCGGCCGTACCCATTCATAAACATAGGGCTGGATTTTCTGTTGCGTGCGAAGCACGGCAACAGGCCGATGGCCAAGGTAGTCGTTGAGTTGGGCGATCGCGTCGCGGACGATGCGATCGGTTTCGTCCCACGGCCCGCCCTGCTGCAACACGGCTTCGCAGACCCGACCAATAAACAGCGGCTGGAACAGGCTTTCTTCCGACTGATGGAACAGCAAGTCACTGTGGAACTGGCGGTAGCCGGGCAGGGTCTTCTCGAAGACCAGTTCAAGCACAGCCTCCGCTTGGTCAATTTGACGGAATGCCTCGCCACGGCCGTGCAGTTCCCGCAGGCTCTGGACAAGAAAGCGGTGTACCGCCATCCATGTCGGCTCGACCCGCTCCGGACAGACATCAATCACCTCGAAAAGGTGATTGATGTTTCGCAAGAACCGGGAATCTGTTGTGCCCGACGAAAAATTGAGGTATCCGAGGATTTCCTGCCCTGTCTTGGTGGCATCCGACCCCTGATCCAGTTGTTCCATGCAAAATCTCCTCCGTTCAATCACCGCTCCGAAATCAGCTCATCCTACCGTAATTGTAGGAAACTGTAGCAAAACATGTTAGAACCCCCCCCTTGGTTGCAAGGAGAACTGCAAAGTCCGGGGTCTGGTCCATTTTTCGGCGAGGAACGTATGAAATTCACCCGAGATCCTTGCCGGAAAACATCAACCCGACCCCTTCGCGTTGGACTTTGCAATTCTCCCGCCCTTGTTACGATAAGACGTGCTTTTTCCTGCAACTTGAACTATGATAGAGTCAGGTTCCTATCCAGAGTCATGTAATGGGTGGGCCGAGCTTGCGAGTCCCACCAGAAGAAGTGGTTGGATTTGCAATCTCGGCTTACCCCACCCGAGTACGTGGGAGAACGGCGATGCGGCGTTTTTTGTTGGTCGCGACATTGGGAGCATTGTTATCCTCGGCCGGACAACTGGCGGCCGCTCCGAACAATGAAATTGTTACAGAAGCGGTGGCTCAGCGCTACGGACTGACCCGGGCATGGGTCACACAGGCCCAGGTCAACCGCGGCCAAGGCCGATTGCAGGCGGTCGTTCTCTACGACGGTGTTCTCTACGCACAATCAAACCGCGCAACTCTGGAAGCCATCGACGCGGAGACGGGCCAAAAGCTCTGGTCGAAAATGATCGGGCAACCCAACCATCCCAATCTTCCCCCGAGTGCCTATCGCGATCTGGTTGCCACGATCAACGGTTCCACGCTCTACGTGATGAACCGCTATACGGGCGATATTCTGTACCAAACTACGATCAATGGCGCGCCCTGTGGCGGCCCGGCACTGAGCAGCAAGCGGGCTTATGTGCCGACCGTTTCGGGCATGATCCTTGCCTATCGTTTGGAACCGGTTACGGACCCAGCCAAGGAACTCGGCAAAATCAATCCCAACGCAGCGGAAATGTCGGAAGACGAGAAGAAAGAAGCGGCCAAGAAGGCCGAAGAAGAACGCCGCGAGAACATCCGCATCCGCCAGGGTTATATTCCTCCACTGGCTTGCAATTCGACAGGCCGCGCGCTGGTTCCGCCTCTGGTGACCGCCCAGAACCCTGACGAAGAGTTTGTGACCTGGGGCACGGATCGCGGTTATCTCTATGTCGGTCGCATCGACCGCCGCTCGAAAGATGCGTTCGAGCCAAAGCATCGCGTACCCACGAACGGAACTTTCAGCAGCCCCCCCGCCTATTTGCCGGCCGACCCGAAAGTGCTGGGTGATTCAGGTGTGATTTACGCCGGTTCGAGCGATGGCTACGTCTATGCCATGCTGGAACGCGGCGGCGAACTTCAGTGGAAGTTCGCCACGTCGGATCCGGTCATCGATTCACCCGTGGTGATTGAAGATCGCGTCTATGCCACCACCGAATTCGGCGGCATGTTCTGCATCGACGCCAAAACCGGCAAACCGATCTGGTTCGCTCCGGATCTGCTCCATTTCGTCGCGGCAGGAAAGCAGCGAGTGTATGCAGCCGATAAGGTGGGCTGCCTGCGGATTCTCGATGCCCGCAACGGCACTCTACTCGACAGCCTGCCGACAAGTGCCATGCCGATCATGATCAGCAATGGCAAGACTGATCGGATCTACCTAGCCACCGAAGGCGGAACCATCCAGTGTTTGCGTGATGTGGAACAGCCCAATCCCATCGTTTATAACGAGAGCCGCAAGCCGCCGCTGGACGACGATCAGCCCACGGTGTTGCCGAAACCGAAGCCCAAGAGCGGCGATGGGGGTGCGCCGAAGGTGGCGCATGATCGCGTTGTTCCTAAGAAGCCCGTGGTTAAGAAACCAAAAGAAGATGCCGGCGTTGAGTTCGGTGATGCCGATCCTGGATTAGACAAGCCTGCCAAGCCCGCTAGGCCTGCTAAGCCCGCCAAGGGTAAAGCCAACGGTGCCAAGGCCAAAGCAGGTGCCAAGGCGAAGAAGGGTGCTGACGCCGACGCCGAGGCAGGTAACTGAATTGTCATATTTCCATCACCCCACTCACCTCATGCCGAGTCGCGACGAACAACGGAAGCCGGTTGCCTAGAATCTTGCGATGCGTGGTGAGAGCAAGTTCCAGAGTGTTGCTGTCCCCGGAAAGATGGCCCAAGCACGCCCATTGCATTCGCCTCGATGAGGCCGTCAGCAGGAGCTCGGCGGCCTCAAAGTTAGAGATATGGCCCGCTGGGCCTGCAATCCGTTTTTTGAGCCAGTCTGGGTAGGAGCCATTGGCGAGCATATCGGGATCATAGTTGCTTTCCAGCAGCACGGCGTCCAGCGATGCGATTGCGTCGCCCAGGCCGTTGAACACATGCCCCACGTCCGTCATGATGCCCAGGCGGTGCTTGCCGTCGTCCACTACGAACACCACGCCATCTTCGGCGTCGTGTGGTGTGGGGATTGTTTCCACGATGATCTTACCGAAGGGAAGGGTTTCCCCGGACTGGAAATGCCGAAGGTCTCCAATCTCGCCGAGTGCATATCGCTTGGCCGCCCCATAGGTCTTGGCCGTGGCGTAGATTGGCAAGCCGAACGTGCGGTTCAGGATTCCCATGCTGCGGGAGTGGTCAGCATGGTCGTGGGAAATCAGGACTGCATCGACCGCATTTGCATCAAGATCATGCAGGGCGAGCCGATCCTGGACTTGGTTGCCACTGATTCCGGCGTCGAACAGGAGTTTAACACCATCGGCCTCGACGTAAATGCAGTTGCCGTTGCTGCCGGATTGGAGGGAAATGACTCGCATTAGAGCATTGTACTACATGACTGCCTGCTTCTGATAGAGCGACCAGGAGAACTGCAAAGTTTGGGGTCCGGTCCATTTTCGGTGAGAATAGATGAAATTCACCAGAGATCCTTGCCCGAAAACATGGATCTGACCTAAAGAGTTTCTGGGGCTTGTCGGCCGAAAATTTTTTGGTATGCTTGGACATTGGAGACTTTTGTTGAGCAGGGAAATCGCTGGTAGGATAGGTTGCCATACCGCTCGCGGTCGAGACTGACACTAGCCCGAAGCGCAAGCGAGGTGGTTAAGTCGTTACCTTGCTTGCGCTTCCGGTTAGTATGTAATCGGACAATCTCGACCGCGAGCGGTATGGGTGTCAGATTGGGTCTCAAAGCGGTTTCAACTGTAGGCAACAGAAAGTCAACAAAGCATTACAGAATAAGCACTTGGCAGCGTAGCTCAGTTGGTTAGAGCAGCGGAATCATAAATGATCCGATGCCTTTTTGAGGACGCTTCGGAATCTGCGGGAAAGGCTTACGCGAAAAGCACTTACGACTGCTCTCCTATTCATGGTGCAAGCCCTGAAGAGCATCGGAAACCACGGTTTGCAGGTGTAGCTACACCCGCCACTTAGGCACGCGTGCGCTTTACGATTCTTTGGGACCACACCGTCTTCTTCGGGTGTAGAAGGTGTAGAACAGCGAGTGGCAGTCGCGATCATCTTCCGCGTCGGGGACTGAGGTTCCGCTGCGCTAAAGGTCGGCGGATGCGTGAGCAGCATCGCCCTGCTACAATAACCATCGGCTGCGAAGTTCGGGACGTGCACCACTGCCCCAAAGGCCCCTTGGGATTCCCCTGTCCATGCCGTTGCTTACCTTCGCGGCCCCCTTCTTTCGGCCCCTTTGTCAACCAATCCGTCCGTAGCCAACCGCATCACCATGCGCCCTGCGCTGGCCGTAGGCGCGATCCAGGGCCAAGACGACCCGGAAGCCATCGGACGTCAGAAGGGCGCTGAACGCGTTTAA
>JANXQG010000665.1 GCA_025356915.1 Planctomycetota bacterium
GTCGGATACCTGATAGGATAGATGGCAGTATGAACGCTCAACAGCTCGAACAGCTTGCCGCCCGCATGATCGCTGGGCAACTTTCGGTTTCCGACTTCGTCGGTCAGGTGCAAAATTCGGGCATTGCCAACGTGGGGCCGGCACAGGTTGATTTGGATCGCCATCGCCGCTGTGGTTTTCCCGAGGTGGTATTTTCGCAAGGCAAGACCGTCGAGGCGATTGCCAGGATTTTTCACGCCCAGATTGAGCACGGAGAGGACGTACTGGCCACGCGGATGTCGACCGAGCAGGCGGCTGAGTTGCTTTCGCAGTTCCCTGCGGCCCAATATAACCCGATCGGGCGGACGTTTCGCATTGTCCAGCCGCCAACAGACGAGCATGCCAAAACCGCCATTGGCCGGGTGACGATCGTCACAGCAGGTACAAGTGATCTGCCGGTGGCCGAAGAGGCCCGAGAGACGGCCCTCTGGACCGGTGCGGCGGTACACTACGTGCAGGATGTCGGTGTGGCCGGGCCGCATCGGCTGGCAGCCAATCTCCACCTGCTGGCCGATGCCGACGCGATCGTCGTCGTGGCCGGCATGGAAGGGGCACTGCCCAGCGTCGTCGGCGGTTACGTTTCCTGTCCCGTGATCGGAGTGCCCACCAGCGTCGGTTACGGTGCCGCCTTCGGCGGATTGGCCGCGCTGCTGGGAATGCTCAATAGCTGTGCCTCAAACGTCAGCGTCGTGAACATCGACGCCGGGTTCAAAGGCGGGTATGTGGCAGGGATGATCGCGAAGAACGCGGCACGCAATAGAAAAATTGCAAATTGAAATCGACAATGTCCTCTCTCGATCCAACGCTTCCCTCCCTTCCACTCCGTCCTTCCGATGCCCATAAGGGCACGTTCGGCACGGCTTTAATCATCGGCGGGTCGCGCGGCATGACGGGTGCCGTGGTGCTCGCTGGCATGGCGGCACTTCGCGGCGGGGCGGGACTGGTAAGGCTAGCGGTTGCCAATCGCTGCCTGGAAACAATCGCCGGCCATGAGCCTTCTTATATGACCGCAGCACTGCCGGACGACCTCGACGGCCGCATTAGCAGCGAGGCCCATGCGAGAATCGTCGAACTTGCCCAGTCGGCCACGGTCGTTGCCTTGGGGCCTGGCCTGGGACGTTCACCCGACTTGGATCGCCTCGTTGCACGGCTCTACCAAGAGTTGTCCTTGCCGATGGTCTGCGACGCCGATGCGCTGAATGCCTTATCCACGAATCCTGAGTTGCTGTCCCACCACGCCGGGCCGCGAGTACTCACGCCGCATCCAGGCGAGTTCGCCCGCTTGGTCGGCCACAAGTATCCAGGCGAGGAGCGGGAAGTGGCCGCTTTGGAACTGGCCGGCCGCTGCCACGTGATTGTTGTGCTCAAGGGCCATCGCACCTTCGTGACCGACGGCCGCCGCCACTGGCACAACTGCACGGGCAACCCCGGCATGGCCACCGGCGGCTCCGGCGATTCGCTCACCGGGCTGATCACGGCCCTGGCCTGCCAGGGACTAGAACCCTACGACGCCGCTCGGCTAGGCGTCTATCTACACGGCCTGGCCGGTGACCTGGCGGCAAAGGAGTTGGGAGAAATGTCATTGATCGCCAGCGACATCGTGGCCTATCTGCCGAAGGCAATGAGGATGGTTGTCTGATAGTGCCGCAAGTTCTTGACTTAGATCGGTGTGCGCGTTAAAACCAGGGGCACCACATGCGATAACAATTCCTATCCATCGGCAGATCCCGGTTCGACGCGCTGGAGGTGCTCGCGCTGGCACACCACTCTGGATGCCCGCCGCCAAACAGGATCGCGTGCCGTCCGGAGTATATGATTTGTGATACCTGCAAATTTTGAGGTGGCATGATGATCGAAGCCTTGCTTCGTAAAAAGCTGACATTCCGGCAAGTGAACATGGAAGACATAAGGGAGAGTTGAACCATGACAGATCAAGAATTAGAATCGCTCCTGGACGCCCCGGAATCCGATCGAGTGGAGCGCAAGGAATCCGCAGCGGACGGCGACAAAATTCGCCAGACGATCTGCGCATTCGCCAACGATCTGCCCGACTACCGCCAGCCGGGGGTTTTGTTTGTCGGCGTGAATGACCTGGGCATTCCGACTGCACTGGCAATCACGGACCAGTTACTCCAGAACCTAGCATCAATGCGCGGGGATGGGAACATTCTGCCCTTTCCCTTGCTGACGGTCCAAAAGCGGCACCTAAAGGGGCAAGATGTGGCGGTCGTTCTGGTACAACCGGCTGATGCACCGCCGGTACGATTCAAAGGTACGGTCTGGGTTCGCGTCGGCCCACGGCGAGCGGTAGCCTCGCCCCAGGAGGAGCGCATCCTCGCCGAGCGTCGCCGGCATCGGGATGCTCCGTTCGACATTTACCCTCTGCGCGAGGCCGATCTTGGTGAGCTTGACGACAACCTGTTCCGCGAGCACGCCACGGTGCATCGCTCGAACAAGACC
>JANXQG010000690.1 GCA_025356915.1 Planctomycetota bacterium
CGCATCACGGCGTGCTGGAGAAGTTCGGCGTCGAAATGATCGGGGCCAATACGGCGGTGATCGCCAAGGCCGAGGAGCGCGACCAGTTCAAGGCGGCCATGGAAAAGATCGGCCTGGAGTGCTGTCGCGGTGAGACGGTCACGACACTCGAAGAAGGCCGGCGAGTCTTGGCCCTGATCGGTTTGCCCTGCGTGCTGCGGCCCAGTTTCACCCTCGGCGGAACCGGTTCGAGCATCGCCTACAACCGCGACGAGTTCGATCGCCTGCTGGCCCACGGCCTCGAGGCATCGCCCATCAGCCAGGTCCTGATGGAAGAGGCGGTTATCGGCTGGAAAGAATACGAGATGGAGGTCATGCGCGACAAGGACGACAACGTCGTGATCATCTGCTCGATCGAAAATTTTGACCCGATGGGCGTGCATACCGGCGACTCGATCACCGTGGCCCCCGCCCAGACGCTCACCGACAAGGAATACCAGCGGATGCGCGACGCCTCGATCGCCGTAATGCGGGAAATCGGCGTCGAAACGGGCGGATCGAACATCCAGTTCGCTATCAACCCACGCGATGGGCGGATGATTGTCATCGAGATGAACCCGCGCGTGAGCCGCTCCAGCGCCTTGGCCTCCAAGGCCACCGGTTTTCCCATCGCCAAGATCGCTGCCAAACTGGCCGTCGGCTATCGGCTGCACGAGCTGCCCAACGACATCACGCGCGAGACCAAGGCATGCTTCGAGCCGTCGATCGACTACGTAGTGACCAAGATCCCCCGTTTTGCCTTCGAGAAATTTCCCGAGGCCGACGCCGTGCTTACCACGCAAATGAAAAGCGTGGGCGAGACGATGGCCATCGGACGGACGTTCAAAGAGTCGTTTCAAAAGGCCCTTCGCGGCCTGGAAGTCGGCAGCTTCGGATTCGGTTGCGACGGCAAAGACCTTTGGGGCACGGAAGATCAGCCGTCGCTGGAAGAGGTCAAGGCCAAGCTCACGCAACCCAACGAGATGCGCGTCTGGTATCTCCGCTATGCCATCAAGTACGGCGTCTCGGTCGAGGAAATTTTCGAGCTGACCGGCATCGACCCCTGGTTCCTGGAGAACCTCCTTGAGATCGTCGAAAAGGAAGATCAGCTCCGTGGGTTGGGCAGCCTCGCCGCCGTCGACGACGCCACGCTACGCCAGGCCAAGCAGTTCGGCTTTTCCGATCGACAGTTGGCCACGATCTTGCATGCGACCGAGATGGACGTCCGCGCCGATCGCAAGCGGCGAGGCATCTTGGCCACGTTCAAGTCGGTCGACACCTGTGCCGCCGAGTTCGAGGCCTATACGCCCTATTACTATTCGACCTACGAAGACGAAGACGAAACCCCGCCCCGTAATCCTGGCCAACGACGGGTGATGATCCTCGGCGGCGGGCCAAACCGCATCGGCCAGGGGATCGAGTTCGACTATTGCTGTTGCCATGCCAGTTTCGCCTTGCGCGAGTTGGGAATCCAGTCGATCATGGTCAACTCGAATCCCGAGACTGTCTCAACCGACTACGACACCAGCGATCTTTTGTTTTTCGAGCCGCTGACAACAGAAGACGTGCTCAATATCTGCGACCGCATCCAGCCTGACGGCGTAATCGTGCAGTTCGGAGGGCAGACGCCGCTGAACCTGGCCCGTGCGCTCTCCAACGCAGGCGTGCCGATTATCGGCACGAGCGTCGATACGATCGAAGACGCCGAGGACCGCGAGAAATTCTCCAAGGTGCTGGAGCGATTGGACCTCAAGCAGCCGGCCAACGGCATCGTGCGGAACATGGCCCAGGCACGCATCGAAGTGGCTAAGATTGGCTACCCGGTACTCGTCCGGCCGAGCTTCGTACTGGGCGGCCGAGCGATGGAAATCTGCTACGATTCCAGCCAGTTCGATCGCTTCGTCGCTGCGGCCTTCGTGGTCGCCCAGGGTCAGCCGGTGTTGATTGACCGCTTCCTGGAAGATGCCACGGAAGTCGATGTCGACGCCATCGCCGACGGCGAGCAAGTCATCGTGTGCGGCATCATGGAGCATATCGAAGAGGCGGGCGTCCATAGCGGCGACTCGGCCTGTGCGATTCCGCCCTACAGCCTCCCCGGCCCGGTCGTCGCCGAGATCCGCGAGGCCACCTGCCAGTTGGCACGCCACATGGACGTCCGCGGGCTGATGAACATCCAGTTCGCCGTCAAGAAGGAAAACGGCCGGCCCACGGTCTACATCCTCGAAGTCAACCCACGGGGTAGCCGCACGGTGCCGTTTGTTTCCAAGGCCACCGGTGTGCCGTGGGCCAAGGTGGCGGCCAAGGTAATGGTCGGCGTGACGTTGGCCGAGCAGGGAATCACGCGCGACCCGATCCCCTCGCACGTCTCGGTCAAGGAGGCCGTATTCCCCTTCGCGAAGTTCACCGGGGTCGATATCGTACTCGGCCCCGAGATGAAATCGACCGGCGAG
Organism: Planctomycetota bacterium; assembly: GCA_025356915.1. Lineage (GTDB taxonomy): Bacteria > Planctomycetota > Planctomycetia > Pirellulales > Thermoguttaceae > JANXQG01. The sequence continues at coordinate 2,469 of JANXQG010000690.1, forward strand.
GTGATGGGGGTCAGCGACCGGTTCTCGATTGCCTTTGCCAAGAGCCAATTGGCCGCCGGAACCTTTTTGCCCACCAGCGGCAAAATTTTCATCAGCGTGGCCGAGCGGGCGAAGGACCATGTCGCCGACCTCGCTCGGCGACTGGAGAAACTCGGCTTTGAACTTTTGGCCACGCGCGGCACGGCGGAGAAGATCGAAGCGGCCGGCATTCGCGTGTTGCGGCTGATGAAGCTCTCGCAGGGGCATCCGAATGTGTTGGACTACATCCTCAACGGCGACTTGTGCTTGATCATCAACACCCCCAGCGGCAAGGGTGCAAGGACCGACGAGGGGCGGATTCGCGCCGCCGCCGTTTCGCACGGCATTCCCTGCATCACCACGCTCCAGGCCGCTGAAGCCGCCGTCTTGGCCATGGAGGCATTGCGGCTGGAAGAGATCACCGTGCAGGCCGTGCAGGACCGGTTTCCAATAAAGCAGTAGATTACTCGATTAGCCAATCGCTCGGCGCACCACGCGCAACTGCGCCCGGCCTTGGGCCACAGCCTGCTCGCGAGCAGCCATGAGTTCGGGTGTGTGGGCCGCTTGGTTGCGGGCGGTTTCCATCTGCTGATAGGCAGCTTTCTCATCGATCTTGTCGGCAGGAATAGCCCGATTGGTCAGCAATGAAACGACATTGCCCACCACTTCAACAAAGCCGCCTTCGACGTAGAAACGCTCGGACTCGTTGCCGTGACGAATCCGCATTTCGCCGCAACCCAGCCGCCCAATAAACGGCGTGTGGCCCGGGCCAATGCCGATTTCACCGTCGAACAGCGTCACGGTGACGAAGTCCGCCAGCGTCTCGCGTACGGTCTGCTCAGGAGTCACGACGATACATTGTAGTTCGGCCATGGTCAGTTCCTTATTTTGCCGCAGCGGCCAGCTTCTTCTCCTGCTCGGCTGCCTGCTCGATCACGCCGACATACATGAATGCCTGCTCCGACAGGTGATCCCACTTGCCGTCGGCAATTTCTTCAAAGCTGCGTATCGTGTCTGCCAACGGCGTGATCTCGCCAGGCTTGTTGGTGAACGCCTCGGCCACAAGGAAGGGCTGCGAGAGGAACCGCTCCATCCGCCGCGCACGATGCACGACAAGCTTGTCGGACTCGCTCAACTCATCGACGCCCAAGATGGCGATGATGTCCTGTAATTCGCGGTAGCGCTGCAAGGTCGTCTGCACTCGCCGGGCGCACTCGTAATGCCGGTCGCCCACGTACTGTGGATCGAGCACGCGACTTGACGAGGCCAGCGGATCGACGGCCGGATAAATCCCTTTTTCGGAAATCGCGCGATCAAGGTAAATGAACGCGTCCAACTGACCGAAGGCCGTGGCCGGGGCCGGGTCGGTCGGATCGTCAGCCGGCACATACACGGCCTGCACCGACGTGATGGCCCCGCGATTCGTCGAGGTGATTCGCTCCTGCAACTGGCCCATCTCCGTGGCCAGTGTCGGCTGGTAACCCACGGCCGATGGCATGCGTCCCAAGAGGGCCGATACCTCGCTGCCGGCCTGCGAGAAACGAAAGATATTGTCGATGAACAACAACACGTCGGAACCGGTCGAGTCGCGGAAGTATTCGGCCATCGTCAGTGCCGAAAGAGCGACACGCAGACGGGCGCCGGGCGGCTCGTTCATCTGGCCGAAGACCATGCACGTCTGATCCATGACCACGCGGCCCGTGCTGCCGATCTTGGCGTGCTGCATTTCCAGCCATAGATCGTTCCCTTCGCGAGTCCGCTCGCCGACGCCCGCGAACACGGAGGAACCACCGTGGGCCGAGGCGATACGGGCGATCAGTTCCTGAAGGATCACCGTCTTACCCAATCCGGCACCACCGAACAATCCGGCCTTGCCGCCGCGGACGAAGGGCGTCAGCAGATCGATCACCTTGATGCCCGTCTCGAAGATTTCCGTCTTCGTCGAGAGATCCGTGACCGGGGGGGCGTCGCGGTGGATGGGCCAGTACTCCTCGGCGTTGACCGGGCCGAGGTCGTCGATCGGTTCGCC
>JANXQG010000700.1 GCA_025356915.1 Planctomycetota bacterium
TGCAGCTCATCTGGCCGATCGTATCGAGATTGGTCGTCAGAATCGCGGTTTTAGCCCCCATGCGGGCCGCAGCCAGGGCCGCCTCGCTGCCTGCATGTCCGCCGCCGATCACCAGAACATCGTACTCGTGGAAATTGCTCATTGAGTTATCACAAGGAAATACGGCTCTTCCGGTTCTAGGTACCGAACGCGAATAATTGCCTTACTTCCGCACCTAAAACTGGAGGAGCCGAATATACTCGTCAGGGTCTGCGCACCCCAAGCCAAATGGTGTGCCGCGATCCACGTCGGGGGCCGCGCGACCGCACCTGAACCTCGTCCACCTCAAAACCAGCCTCGCCTAGACGCTGGGCGAAGGCCCGATCGGGACTGGCCGACCATACGGCCAACACGCCCGCAGGCCGAAGTGTCGTAAAAGCTGCATCCAGTCCGGTCCTCGAATAGAGCCAGTTGTTGCCCTTTCGGGTCAGCCCCTCGGGTCCGTTATCCACGTCCAGCAGGATGGCGTCGTAGGTCTGGTGTTCCCTTTTCAGAATCTGCGCTACATCGACCTCGCAAACCGTGACCCGGTCATTCTGAAGGGGACGGCCAGCCAGATCGGCAAGAGGTCCTCGGTTCCATTTTACGACCGCTGGCACCAATTCAGCCACAACCAACTGGCCATCGGCTCGGAGTTGACGCAAGGCCGCGGCCGCGGTAAACCCCATTCCCAGCCCTCCGATTAGAACCCGGGAACAAGAACGGTCGGCGATTCGTGTACATGCAAGTTCAGCTAGAGCAGCCTCCGAGTCGTGGACGCGGCTATTCATAAGTTCGCAACGATCTAGCCGAATCGAAAATTCTTCGCCTCGCTTATACAGGCGAAGCTCACCTTTGCCTCCGGGGACGGGCGCGCTGTCAAGGAATTCCCAAGGAACCATGGACGACTCAAAAATCTTTCTTCAACTGAACCGTAACCGTGTTTCCGGACCGATTGTTGACTTTTAAGACTCCGCCTTCAGCCAGTGGCTTACACGGCTCTCGACATAAATCCGCCACCAAAGGTAGATGGTCGGACCCGATATCCGAGCCAAGCCAGCAACGCTTTGGCCGCCAGCGAAAACTGCTGAGGATATGGTCGATGCGGATGCCGAAGTGGATGCCGGCGGTGCCTTGCGGCCACTCCGTGCCGCCAAAACCCCATCCTGCAACGCTGAATGCATCGGACCATGACGACCAATAGGTCCGGTAGATTGGGCTTTCCACTGGCAGATTCAGGTCGCCGACGACAATATCCGGCCAACCGTCGGCCGCGAGCTGCGAGGTGACTTCTTCCGACTCATGCCAGCGGGCGTTGATTTCCTTTGTGATCAAATCGCTCCGCGACGGCCGGATGCCCGTGTGGCGATCGAGCAAGCGGGCAATGCCAAAATGCGGGCTTTGCAGATGAACCGTGGCAAACCGCAGTTCGCCTTCCGGCAATGTCACAATACACGAGAGGAGATTTTCACGCGGCCGACTGTGGCCCGTCCGAAAGTGTACGGTTGCTGAAACCTCCTGCAAAGGAAATCGCGAGGCGATGAGCAGTTCACCGTGGCGAAGAACGTGCCATGCGTCAGGCCATTGCACGTGGACATCTTTCCAGCAGCCTTGCAGGGCAACGATGTCAGCGTTGGATTCCCGGATCAACGCGTCGAGTCGCTCGTTATCGAGGCAGTGACTTTTGGTATTGCACGTGAGCACGCGGATCGTCGGTGAACCGAGAGCGAGAAAAGATGCCCACGGGATGCAGAAACCGGCCAGCGGGCCAATCGCCACGATCGCGGCGGCCAGCAACGGCCAAAGACTGCGACGCCGAAAGATCGAGGCCAACGGAACGAGCAGCGGCAGAGGCAACAGGCAGAGCCAGCGGGGGCCGAAGAGTACGAGCGTGGCGCCCCACCAGCGATCGCCAACCCAGAACATGAATGCCCAGAAGAGGATAACCGAAAACAAATAGCCCCAGGCAGCCCAGGCCAACGCGCAGCGGAACCAGGAGCAGGAGGTCTCCGGAGAATTGTTCAAAGGTTGCGGGTTCATGCTCATCCTCACTCGCTCCCGATCAGTCTTTTTCGCAAGCTCTGAAGGAGAGCGAGCATTTTCGGCGGCAGCGACGCTACAGTGAGGTAGAGGAGCTGCCGTGGTTGCCAAAGCTTTGTTCTCAGGCTCTTCAGGAAATAGCCCCGAGCGTACCGCAACTGACCGTCCGTCATGTAGGTCCTCCCCGCCCAGGAATATGCGTTCGCCACGGCATCCTGAACCAAGGATTTGGGCAGCGTAATCCGGTCCCGGTCTTCCCGCAACGTCCGCTCAAGGGTCTCTACAAAATGGGTCGCCAAGTGGATTTGGTAGGCCGGGGCGGTCAGTGCGTCCTCCATGCCGATTTTATAGCTGATCGTGACCGCGTCAGCGAAGGCGACGGGGCCGTGTTTGCAGGTTCTGAGATGAAAATCGTAGTCCTCGCCCGAACGATAGTCCTCGCGAAAGAATCCGATCTTCAGCAGCCTCTCCCGCCGAAGGAGCACCGTTGAGGTGTGGACCAAGTTTCCAATAGCCATCTTAGGGAAGATGTCCCCGGCGTAGAGCGTGACTTCGCCCAAGGCTTCCGTCCGGACCGTGAACTCCTGCGAGAAAATATCTCTCGGCGTCTTGAAATACCGGTAAGTATGATACATCTGCCGTAAATAACGCGGATGGAGAACCTGGTCATCCACCCCGACGGCCTGCATGTCCGTCCAGATCATCCCAGCTTCAGGCACGCGACTCAATCCAGCGAGTTGGAGCGCGAGCTTGCCGGGAAGCCACCAGTCATCCGAGTCCAGAAACGCCACATACTCGCCTCGACATTCCCGAATACCGAGATTCCTCGCCGAGGAGACGCCCCCATTCTCCTTGTAAAAGTACCTCACGCGCGGGTCGGCCCCGTAGCGCTGCCGGATCAGATCGCGCGTACCATCCTTGGACCCATCGTCGATGACGAGAACTTCAATCGACTCGCAACCCTGCGACAGGACGCTGTCAATCGCCCGCTGAATCGCGTACGCGCGATTGTACGTCGGGATCAATACGCTCACCAAGATTGATGCCATAGGCAGATTTATTCCTTTATCCTCCGCAATCCTCTCTTGCCCAGTAGTTCACGCATTCGGATTATTCATGAAACGCACTCCGAACATGATGGCGAGTCGCTCTCTTCATCGGCCGGGGACTTGGTCTTTCGTTCACGAAATCCTGTATATTCACCCAACCGAGCAAGGCCCGAGGATGCTCCCCGTTGAACCATCATCCGGTCTTCCCTGGATACCACACCCGTCAGGATTATGGCCATCAACCACATCAACATTAAAATGCATTTTAAGAGAAAAGAACCGACACTCAGTTCCAGCAGAGAACCTACGTAGTGCGCAGCCGACGACAACCCGACAAGAACGAGAATATTCGTCCATTCATAACGCACCGCAAAGACCCGTTGGGCAAACAGATAGGTCACCAGGGCCATCGCG
>JANXQG010000423.1 GCA_025356915.1 Planctomycetota bacterium
GCCGACATGCTCAAGCAGTTCTTTCAACCCCGCCGCTCATGAGTGTGCGATCAGAAACAACTGGCTCTTCCGGTTCTAAATGGCTTTGCGTGATACCAGGAGGAGCCCTACAGCTACAGTAACACGTTTTCCGGAACCTCCGGGAATCCCGCAAGTCCATCTAGGCGTAGAATGTGAATCATTGAAAGCCTCAAAACCCGCCCCTAAATCTTCCTCGCTCTTGGGTGTCGCCTTCGACAACGACGACGGCCATACTCGGCTGACTCGCGGCGATAATTTCGTCCTTGTCGGCGGTTCCCAGGAAACCCATGCCGTGATGCAGGAAACGGCGGTGAAGATCAACGAGCATCTCGACCGGCAAGGCAAGCGGCTTGAGGACGCCTCGGTGACGGAGCTTCGCGACATCTGCCAGGATGTGCGGGAGAAGCACGGAAGGTAGCGGGGCAACGGTTAAGGACTGTGTAGGGTGTGTGGAGCCACCCCTGTATGGGTCGTTCCCAAGTTCACAAAACAGCCTATTTTCCCGACAGCAGTTGGCAAGGTTACGATCGAGGCCGCCGGGTGACCACCACGCGGAGATCGCATACATTGGTATGCGTCGGCCCCGTTTTCAAGAGCGCATCCAAGGGCTGGAAAAAACGATACGCATCATTGCGTGTCAGAAACTCTTGCGGCGATAGCCCTTTCTTTCGGGCCGCCTGCAAAATACCCGCATCGAAAAACGCCCCGGCGGCGTCGGTGGGACCATCTTCGCCGTCTGTCCCCCCGGAAAGAAAAGCCACGTCGCGCGCACCATCTTCCCAGAAGGCTTCCAGTGCCGCCAGCGCAAGTTGCTGGTTCCGCCCGCCTTGCCCACGGCGCGATGACTCGACCAGTCGCACGACCGGCTCGCCGCCGCTAATCAGGCAATCCGGGCCGGGTCGGTCGCGCATTTGCCGCGCCATGGCAGCCAGATGGCGACCGACATCTTCCGCCAGGCCTTCCGACTGTCTGGCACTGATCATCGCGTGGGAATAGCCCCGTCGCTCGGCCTCCATGCCCGCCGCGTCGACCGCCGTGGCATTGTTGCCTATTACCAGGTTCGTTACCGGACAGTCGGGCGGTGGTGGTCGCTGCAACTGCGGCCGCCGGAGCCATTGGAGCACGGCCGCCGGAATGTCTGCTTCGTGCGAGGAAAACTGTTCGAGTAGTGCCAGCGCGGCCTCCGGAGTGGAACTGTATTCAACCGTTGGGCCGGAGGCGATCAAGTCCAGCGGATCGCCGAGTACATCGGATAGGATGAGCGAAACCAACCGTCCCGCGCGGCACGCCCGAGCGAGTCCTCCGCCTTTGATTCGGCTGAGTTGCTTGCGAACGGTATTAAGCTGTTCGATGTTCGCGCCAGCCGCGCTGAGGTGCCGAGTGACGGCGAGCTTGTCGTCCAGCGTAATCGCTTCCACCGGCGCAGGGAGTAGGGCCGAGCCACCGCCGGAGAGCAGGCAGAGGCACAAGTCGTCCGGCGCAAGCGATTCGACCAGCCGCAGGATTTCCGTCGCGCCAGCTTCGCCGGCCGCGGTCGGCTCATTGACACCCGCCGGCCGGGCCGCGTGCAGGCGAATCCACTTCAGTGGACGGACGCAATCGGCCGGCACATTGACCCAGCCGGTGAGCTGTTTTTCTTCCGTCAAAGTTGGCCCGAGGACTTCTTCCACTGCGGCCGCCATGCCGGCACCTGCCTTGCCGGCACCGACAACAACGATCCGTCGCAGGCTGCGCAAGGAAATCTCTTCATCGCCAATAATCAGTAGCGGACCCTCGACGTGCAACGATTCGCGAATGAGTTGATCTGAGCGAACGGCGTTAAGACCGGCGTGCCAAATCGCGAGGGCATCGGAAAGGAGGGTGCGAGACATTGGGTTTTCCCCATCTTAGTCTTACCCGGGTGGCAATTCCGATAACTCGGCCAACCAGGTGCGAATCTCGTTGTCGTACTCGGAGGCCAAGTCGCCTTTGACCAATTGCCGGTGGAACGCGGCCGCACCATCCTTGACCAGATCGGCCGCCTCGGCACTGGGGAAACGCCGGGCCGGATCGGGCGCGATCAGTCCACGGCAGAAGGTCATCAGCAACTCGTTACAAACAACTTCTTCCGGCAGAATATGCGGCAACTGCTGAGCCAGGAACCGTTTAGCCTCAAGCAATTCGCGAAAGCCGGTCAAACCGGCGAAGGGTGACTGGCCAGCCAGCATTTCGATCAGTACGTAACCCAGACTTGCCAAGTCGCTCCGCGGCGTACACTCACACCCTTCAAACACTTCGGGAGCAGCGTAGGTTGGAGTGCAGGTCCGCCGGGCCGGCGGATTACCCATCTCAAAGGCCGAACCGATATCGACGTTCTTGGCGTTACCCGTCCGTTTGAGCATGATGTTCGCCGGCTTGATGTCACCATGCACGATGCCTTCCCGGTGCAACGCGGCCAGCGCGGCCAAGCAGTCGCGAACGACGGCCATGGCGATGCCCGGCTTAAGTCGTGGCTGGACGGGACCCGCAGTGACGATCACCTCATTCAGATATTTCCAGCGATCCTTTTTCACGCGGCCCTGCATGTGATCGAACATCGTGCGCGTCAGAAGCAGACTGAGATCGTAACCGTTGACCCATTCCATTTCCATCAAGCGGATGCGATTGCGATCGACCCAGTTATGCACATCCAGCAGGTTGTCTTGTTGGATCTGGGCGACGTGTGCAGCCACGACCGCCATCCGGCCCATCGCCTCATCGTAGGCACGGTCGTCTTCGTAGTGCTCGGGCGAAAATATTTTCAGGGCCACGGGAAGGGTGAAATCGTCGGTGCCACGCCTCAAACTGAGGTACACGACCCCCTGCCCACCCGATCCAATCATCCGCACCAGCCGGTGGTGTTCGGTCCAGCTCAACCGCTGCTGGTCGAGCATGGTGCCGTAGCGGCCGAGGAGTTCCGTCGAGCAACGAGTGGTCTGATGACCACCCCGGATTCGGGTACCGTTGCCCTCATAAAATATCGTAGTGGACATCCAAAACTCCAGGCCGATTGGTTCTCCCCAGTTTGAGGATTCTCTAAGTATATTAACCTTAAACTTGGGACGCAGTAAAGACCACCTGGAATTTTCTGTCGGGTGATACATCCCCCTTAAATTATTCGTCTCCCCAAAGCGGGTGCCCCCTACCCCGAATGGGGAAACCGAGACGCTTGTCCGACAAGAAGTTGATCAGCGGCTGCCCTTGTTTCCAGCGGATGAGGTTTCGGCAGAACAGTTCGGTGATCTTGTCATTTCTCCACCGCGCCTGACCGCCGACGTGCGGCGTGAGGATGACTTGGGGAAGATCCCAAAGTTTGCTCGAAACCGGCAGCGGCTCCTGCTCCGTAACATCCATCACGGCACCTGCCAAATGCCCGCTTTCCAATGCCGCGACTAAATCGTTCTCGACCACCAGGGGGCCCCGGGCAACATTGACCAGCACGGCCCCCGGTTTCATCTTCTTCATCGCCTCGGCGTCAATCATGCTTCGCGTCGTTGAGTTCAGCGGTACGCTGAGGATCAGAAAATCGACCAGCGGCAGCAACTCGTCGAGCCGCTCGGCCGGCCAGAGCGATTCGACCCCGTCAGGCTTATCGACGGGGAACATGTCGACTGCCAGGATGCGTGTATCCAACGCGCTGAGTAGCCGCGATAGCCGGCGGCCAACGCCACCGAGACCGACGATGCCGACCGTGCTGCGGGTCAGATCCCGAGTCGGCCGGCGGATGAACTCTTTCTGCTGCTGCGCGCGAAAGAATGTCGGCAGACTACGCGTCCATGCCGTCATCAGGGCGATCGTGTGCTCGGCAACCTGGTCCGCTAAAGCACCCGAGGCACTGGTCACAAAGATCTCGGACTCGATCACCGAAGGAACCAAGCAGTGATCCATTCCCGCGGCCGATGATTGGATCCATTGCAGCCTTCCCTGGCGAACGACGCCATCCCAATCGATTGACACTTTGGCATGACCACAGAAGATGTCGGCAGAGAATATCTCCGCGGCAATCTGCTCCTGGGAAGCGTCGACGATTTCAGCCTCTGGCATGACGGCGGCAATTTGCTCCAGATGACAGGGCTTGGTGACGTAACAGAGAACAATGCGCATGGTAGGCGTATGCTGAAGCGTTTGGCGGAACCTGTTTCAATCGTCCCTCTTCGCCTTGAATTATGTTTGATTTCCATAAACTCGTCAAGCAAAATGTTCCCAGGAGTAGGATGGGACGAGTGAAACGAGCCCCACCAAAAGAGGACCGCAATAGAATTAGTGGGGCTCGCTGCGCTCTCCCCACCCTACTTCTGCTTCTCCAATCCCTAATCCCTTCCTCTTCCGCCACACCCCCACCCCAACCACCAGTCCGGCCACCAACAAGGCCAGCGTACTCGGTTCCGGAACGGGACTGAGCGGCGTGGTCAATACGGGCGAAGCCGCAAGCGGCGAAGAGAGGAAGGAGGTCGGCCCGGCATTGACGCCATTGGGATCGTAGAAGTGGGAGTGGGAGTGAGAGTGGACCACGAAAGAGTCTCTCCCTTTCCTCTCTTTCCCCACCCCTCTCTTTCCCCACCCCTCATTAACGAGTTTAGCCCTGGCACAAGTGCCAGGGCTAAACATTGCATTACCCAAATGATGCAAGGCGATTTAGCAGGCAGCCGGTGTGCGGCGGCGTCGCCAACGGTAGCCAAACAGGCCCACTAAGCCAACTCCCAGCAAGGCCAGTGTGGATGGCTCGGGAACGGTCGCCACGGTCACGTTGAGCATGCCGGTACCCGTGATGTACGAACTCTGGTTAGGAGCACTGCCACCGACAGCACCCCAGAGCCCAGCTACCTGCTGAACACTATTGATATAAAGCGATTTAATAATGTCAACCTTGCCTCCGGTATTCAAATTGAGGGATCCAAATCCTGAGCCTAAGTTGTCGAGCCGAACATTTGCCATATCGGCCAGCCATTCATTTCCACCATAAGTAAGGCTGAGCGTTCCATTGTTGACGATGGTATCGCCGGTGTAGCCGTTGGATTGCGTGAGGATCAGCAGGCCCGCTCCTTCTTTCGTCAGACTACCGGTGGAGGAGCCGATCAGGCTGCTGATCGTGTTTCCGGTTGTCGTGTCAGTGTTGGAGAAAATGGCCGGGCCGTTGAGAATAATCTGCCCAGCACCGGAGACCAGATCGCCGGCTGCACCAGCGATCAATTTACCGCTATTGAAGTTTAAGCGGCCATCCGCGTTCTTCAGAAAGATTCCCGCGACAAACCCCGTGGTTGCACCAGCCAACACTTGGGCGGAGTTGATGCCATTGCCGATATTGACCGCCGAGTTCACTCCCATCACGTACAAGGAAGTGGTGGAAGCGAGCGTCAACGAGCCGCCGTCGTAAACATCAATATGATTTCCCGTGGCAGTATTGCCGACAGTATTGGAGTCGACGACAGTGCCTCCTGTGACTTGCCCACCAACAGAGACAGGCTGGACGTGGTTGATAGTCAATGCCGAACCGGCTCCGGTGACCTTGAGGTAATTGTTGTCGGATCCGTCACCGGAAGTACCACTCCCGCCCCCCCGATCAAGATGGCTCGGCTGGTTTGGGCACCAGTAATCGTTCCCGTAGCTCCATTCGCGACCTCGAGGTAGTTACCCGTGGCACCCGA
>JANXQG010000027.1 GCA_025356915.1 Planctomycetota bacterium
ACAAGGACCGCGACGGCTTCATCATGAGCGAAGGCGCTGGCGTCATCGTCCTGGAAGAATGGGATCATGCCATCAAGCGTGGTGCTCGCATTTACGCCGAACTGGTAGGCTACGGCATGACCGCCGACGCCTACCACATCACCCAGCCCCAGGAAGACGGCAAGGGGGCCACGCGGGCTATGAATCTGGCACTCAAGGAAGCCGGGGTGAATCCCGACGCCGTTGACTACGTCAACGCCCACGGAACCAGCACGCCCTTGGGCGACATCGCCGAAACCAAGGCCATCAAGGCCAGCTTCGGCGAGCATGCAAAGAAACTGGCCATTAACTCCACCAAAAGCGCACTGGGCCACATGCTCGGAGCCAGCGGCGGTGTCGAGGCCATCGTTTGCTGCCTGACCGTTTCCAAGGGTATTATCCACCAGACACAGAACCTGGATGAACCGGATCCCCAGTGCGATTTGGATTATGTCCCCAAGACGTCGCGGCAGCGCGATGTCCGCTACGCACTCTCCAACAGCTTCGGCTTCGGCGGCCACAATGCCGTGCTCCTGTTCAAGAAGGTCTGACCGAACACAACAAAGTATGTACTCGAAAGACGCCCGGCGATGAGCCCCGGGCGTCTTTTCTTATGGGCTCCAGCACCTGCTCGCCCCAAAGTGGGGCCGGCCGCCCCGGCCGCCCATCTGTTCCCTCGCCCCAATTACTCGCCCCCAACTACCCGTCCCCAATTATTCGCCCCCAACTATACGGTTCCGGTTTGCATCGCACGCTGGGCCCAAGGGCAGGTTATGACAACCGAGCGTGCGATTCATTCCTGAACCGTATTACACCACCCCAGAATACTGATCCGAGTGCAGACAATACACGTAACAGAGCACCCGGCGGAATACCGCCGGGTGCTCTGATCTGTCTTGTTGGGAGGCAGTCCGCTTATAGCGCCGATACCACCAAGTCACCGACTTCCCTGGTGCCGTAACCCATCCGGCCGGCGGCTTGGGTCTTCATCTTGGGCGTCGTCGCCAGGATCGCTTTCATCACCCTGTCGCCGGCCTGAACCAGCGTCTTGTCGCCCTTGTTGTTGCCCGTCTCGGATAGCAGCATCGCCACCGCGCCGATGGCGGCCATCGGGTTGATGACATTCTTGCCCGTGTACTTTGGGGCAGAGCCGCCCATCGGCTCGTACATGCTCACGCCACCGGGGTCCGGGTTGATATTGCCGCCGGCGGCCACGCCCATCCCGCCTTGGAGGATGCCGGCCAGGTCGGTGATGATGTCGCCGAACATGTTGGTGGTGACGATCACGTCGTAATACTCGGGATTCTTCACCATCCACATGCAACAGGCGTCGACGTGGTTGTAGTCGGGCTGGACGTCGGGATATTCTTTCGCCACTTCCTGAAACGTCCGCCACCAAAGGTCGTGGCCGAAGGTGAGCACGTTCGTCTTCGCGACCAGAGTGAGTCGTTTTCGCTTATTGCGTTTCCGGGTGTATTCGAACGCCCAGCGAATACACCGCTCGCATCCCTTGCGGGTATAGATGGCCGTCTGCGTGGCCACTTCGTCGGGCGTACCCTTCTTCAGGAATCCGCCGATTCCGGCGTAGAGATCTTCCGTGTTCTCTCGGACGACGACGAAGTCGATGTCGTTGGGGCCCTTGCCGGCCAGCGGCGTCTCGACGCCGGGATACAGTTTCACCGGACGCAGGTTGATGTACTGATCCAACGCAAATCGCAGCGAAAGCAACAGCCCGCGTTCCAGAATGCCGGGCGCGACGTCCGGATGCCCGATCGCACCCAACAGGATCGCATGGTAGCCCCGCAATTCGTCGACGATCCCGTCCGGAAGGATCTCGCCCGTGCGGAGGTAGCGGTCCCCGCCCAGATCGAAGTCCTTGGTTTGGAGACCGATTTTCTCCCGTTGGCAAGCCGCTTTGAGAACCTTGACGCCTTCGTCCGTCACTTCCGGCCCCGTTCCGTCGCCGCCAATTACCGCGATCTTAAGATCTCTGTTGCTCACAATGGATGTCCCGTCGATCAACTTGGGTGAGGTCGCCACAAACCACCTACCTTACCATCCAGCCCCGTATCGAAAAAGGGGGCGAGGCTGCGATGGACGCCCTCACGGCGGTCTTTGGACTCTCGGGACGTCGGGCAGCCGCTGGGGAGCGTTCCATTCGGCCTCCTATTTTACCAGGGCGGCGTAATCTCGCAGCCATGCGTCAGCCGACATTGACTCGGTTCCCGAGGCTGGATACAGTATCGCGCTTTTTCCCCCAAGATCCCCCCAATCGCTGGGAAGCATGCCCCATGGGCACGACCGCAATGGATGCCGGCAACACCACCGCTCGTACCGGGCAACCGCACTGCACGGAGGATCGAGCCACGCCAGGTCGCTCTGGACGCGCCGGCAGTGCGTCGCCTTCCCGACGCGCGCAGGCCGGGGAGCCTCAATCCATGTGGCATGTCCTGCCGCCCCACATGCGCGTTCTCTATATTGCCAGCCGGCAACGCACCGGCGGCTGGCTCGCCGAGGCCTTTGCTCACGACAGCGCCAGCAAAGTGATCCTGGAAGAGGTGGCCGGCATTGCCGCAGGGCTCGAACGGATCCGCGAGGAAACCTACGACGCCGTCATGGTCAGCCACGAACCGGGCGAGCTGGATTCGCTGGCATTGGTCGAAGGGTTTCGGGCCGGAGGGGCCGACGAACCGATCATCATCCTGGGAAACGAAAGCGAACAGGAGATGGCGTCCGTTTGCTACGAAGTCGGCGCCGACTCCTACGTTTGCGCCAACTCGACCACGACGCGCAACCTGCTTTGGACCATCGCGCGCGCCGTCCAGCGCCACCAACTCGTGCGGGAAAACCACCGCATGGCCCTGGCCGAACAGCATCGACTCCAACGCGAGCACGACGAAGCCGATCGCCTGCTCATGCAGCAGCGGGCGCTCGTGCAAGATCTCGAAAACTTGCGGCTGCCCAACAAGGCG
>JANXQG010000041.1 GCA_025356915.1 Planctomycetota bacterium
CGCTCGATGAGGTCGAGGAACTTGCGCTGTAGACCCGTCGGGGCAATTACCAGCTTCGACCAACCAACCGTCTCCGAGAAGCCGGTAAGCAGATTGAAGAAAGCGGCCACGTCGTTGGCAATATCGCGGTCGGTCGTCATCAGGCCGAAGTCGCTATAGAGCTTCGCCGTGCGGTCGTTGTAGTTGCCCGTGGCCAAATGGACATAGCGCTGGATGCGATTCCCCTGGTGACGGACGATCAACAAAGCCTTGGCATGGGTCTTGTAACCGGCAATCCCGTAAAGTACATGGGCACCGAGGTCTTCCAAACGGCGCGCCCACTGGATGTTGCGGGCTTCGTCGAAACGTGCCCGCAACTCGACGAGCACGGTCACTTCCTTGCCGCTTTGTGCCGCCCGGCCCAAAGCGCGGACAATGGGCGAATTGCCGCTGGTGCGATAGAGCGTCTGCTTGATGGCCAGCACGCTGGGATCGTCGGCTGCCTGCTCGATCAATCGCACAACCGGCTCAAAAGTCTCGTAAGGATGGAACAAAAGCACATCGTGATCGGCGAGAGTCTCGAACAAGTCGTCGCTACTCGAAAGATCGCGCGGCGGCTGGGGTGTCCACTCGACGTTCTTCAATTGCTCAAAGCCGGGCCAGTTCGCCAGTTCCATCAAAGCCGCCCCATCGAGCGTGGAGTCCATTTCGTAGACTTCCTCGGGCTGCAACTTCATCAGCCCATCGAGCCAGACACGAATGCCGGAATCGCAGCCGGGGGAGACCTGCAGGCGGACTGGCGGGCGGCGCTGCCGCGTGAGCACGGCCTGCTCGACCGCTTCCAGCAGGTCGTCAGTCTCATCGCGCTCGACGGAGACGTCGGCATCGCGGGTAATGCGGAACAGGGCCGTGGCGGCGATTCGAGCGCCGGGAAAAAGCAAGCCGACGTTGGCCGAGATCACATCATCCAATCGGGCCAGGCGGACGTCTTCCCCCGGTAGGCGGACCCAACGAGAAATCTGCTGAGGAACAGGCGTCACGGCGATCCGCTCTTCGCCTCCCGCCTTTACCAATCGCGCGGCGACATGCCATTGCAGCCCGGGCAGACGCGGCGAGGGATGCAACTCCTGGACTGCCAACGGCGTGAGTACGGGAAGAATCTCTTTACTAAAATACGTTTGCAGAAAATTCCCCTGCTCGGCGGTCCATTCCGTGGCCGATACCACGGTAATGCCAGCCGATGCGAGTTGAGCAAGCGAGGTCAAGACTCCTTCTTGCTGCTGGTGCATCATCCCATGAACGCGATGGCTTATGGCACGCAACTGCGCGGCTGGAGTCATGCCGGAAGGATCGCGACGGCGAACGCCTTCCGCCCGGGCACTCATCAGACCAGCCACGCGGACGAGGAAGAATTCGTCCAGGTTAGAACTGACGATGGCCAGAAATTTGATACGTTCCAACAGCGGCAAATCGTCCGATAGGCCCTGTCGGAGTACTCGATCGTTGAACTCTAGCCAGCTCAACTCGCGGTTGAAATACATGTCGTGCGATCGAAGGGGATTTTTGCTCATGGCATTTCTTCAGCAAATTCTCATGGTGAGGCTCGTTTCACTCGTCCCACCCTGCATGAAATCCGCAGGGTGGGACGAGCCGTAGACGAGCCCCACCAAAAAGGTTTAACTCAGTTCCAGCCGCACCTTCATTCCGTAAATGTCTTCAAACATATCGGCCTTGGTATGCACGGCACGTTGTTCCAGAAGCAGATCGGCCATGTTGGGGACACAGATGATCAAGTCGTCGCCCTGACGTTCAAATTGCAGGTTACAAGGTGCGTGAACGTGGCCCCGCGAAAGGGCATCGGCAACCCGGAGGATCGCGGCCAACTTGCTCACCGTCACACGGCTCTCGCGAGGCAGCGACATGTACTCCGGGTGCGACGGCTTCGGCCCGCTGCGCCGGTGATAGCGGGCAACATGGGCTGTCAGTAGAGTCTCTTCCCGATTAAGCCCAAATATTTCGGAATTGGCGATGAGGTAATAGCTGTGCTTGTGATGGCTGCGATTGCTCACATAACTGCCCACCTCATGCAGCAGTGCCGCTACGTGCAGCAGAAGCCGGTGCTGCGGGCCTAGTCCATGATCGGGACGAATCTCGTCGAACAACCGCAGAGCCACGTCGGCCACCGTTTGGGCATGCTCAAGATCAACGTGATACTTCCGCGCAATCGCCGTTGCCGAGTGGATCACGCCGGCCACCAACGCCCGGTCTTCTTTCCCCGTGACTCGGTTGGCAAGCTCCAACAGGAGTCCATCGCGCATTGTCACGCCCGACACGATGATTTGCGAGGCCTTTGTCAGGCGAAACAGGTTTTGGTAGACCAGCAGTGCCGGATTGATGGTCTCGGCCTCGGCAAAAGGAACCCCGAATCGCTTGGTTAGCTCTTCGGGAGTCCAATGCTCGCAGCGCGCGACCAGTTCGTCAAACGCCTGGGGATCGACCCGGAACAACTCCGGTGAATCGGTCGGTTGGCCGATCTGGCGGACGGCGAAGCGGGCATCGCCTCCCACCGCAATGAAGGATTCGACGTTATTCAGCGGCATCGAATTCTGCAACGATCCCAACATCGTCGAAACCTGGTAACGAAATACCTCCGCCGTCTGCTCGGGCGAGTCCTCGTTGCTGGCCAGCACCTCTTGCAGCCGCACGGAACCCAGCCGCAGGCTCTGGGAAGTGACAATCTCCCCGTCGCGGAGCAACGTGAGCAGCGTACTGCCGCCGCCCACATCCGCGATGAGCGTTTCGCCCCGAGTGACGCTCAACGCGTTGCCCAGTGCCTGGCGTACGGCCGAGACGGTCAACCGGCTTTCTTCAGGCGTACCGATGACCTCGACCTTCAACCCCGTGGCAAGATAGATGCGATCGAGAAAGGTGTCGGTATTGCTCGCTTCGCGGGCGGCACTGGTGGCGACAGCCCGAAGTTGTTCGACCTTGTAAAGTTTCAGAAGCTCGTGAAAGTCGCGGAGAATTGCCAGTGCCACTCGCATGCTGGCCGCACCCAAGCGTCCGCGGCGAAAGGCATCTTGCCCCAGGTGGACTGCCCGCTGTAACCGCTCGATGACTTCGACGCGGCCGTCGGCAAGAACCTCTGCAATGACCATTCGCACCGCGTTCGCACCGACGTCGATCGCCGCGACTGTTTTGGCCCCTTTCGATTCACCTGTTTTTTCACTGACTTCCATGAGCGCTGCCTTGCCCCTTAGATTCATGGTGGGGATCGCTCTCCCCATCCTACAATCCCTTATTGTATCGACACCGGAGTATTAAACTAGATTTCCGCCGGAAGAAGGGGGGAACCGTAATTTTTTGAGCCGTTTCGCGGGTGCTCGTTGCTGAGTCGGCGTTTCCGGCCGATAGGAAGTACGCCTTTCGTGAACCTCCTTGGCCAAGTCGTTCCCGATCGGGATCATCGAATCTTCCTTGACGGTAGTCGCCGTGGTCGAATCCTCGCCAGAATGTCAAGGTGCCGTAATCCCGATCGGGATTACCGTCCCTTGGCATGGCCCCATTCCATGCTATAATTACATTGCATTCCCGGTCGGGAATGCAATGCCTTTGATGGTGCGAACTTCACGATCGATATGAAGAACTCCGTTACCCCAAGCCCCCGAGTGGTTGCAGAATTCGTACGAGGGAGGCGGTCTGCCAATCGCTTATCGCAACGCGAGCTTAGCGAACTGGCTCGTGTTGGAACGCGCCTTATTTCGGAAATTGAGCGAGAAAAACCAACATTACGCTTGGATGCCGTGAATCGAGTGCTTGCCGTCTTTGGCAAAATGCTTGGTCCTGTCGATGCCCCCCGAGACGAGGAGGAAGGATGAGTAAACGGGTTGGTACCGTAAAGTTGGCTGGCAACTTGGTGGGCATGATCGAGGAATTCGACGGCCAGACAAAATTCAGCTACACATCGGAATGGCTTAGGCGTGCGGACGCAGAACCGGTGTCCCTGACACTTCCGCTGCGTGCCGAGCCGTATGTTTCCAAAGGCTTGCACCCTTTCTTCGAGAACCTGCTTCCAGAGGGGTGGCTGCTCGAAGTCTCGTCCAAGACACTCAAGATTTCCAAAGATGATTCCTTCGGTCTGCTGCTGGCAACGTGCTCGGATTGTGTTGGGGATGTCGAGATCGAACCCATACTGTCTGAAGAGAGCTGATCATGCCGACGTGTGGTATCTGCCTGAAGAAGACTAGCGGATCAGAATCTTATCATCGTGGCTGCCTGGAATCGCTATTTGGCGCTGGAACGCTTCCGCGTTTCGGTGAAATCGAACTGCGTACTCTTTACCGTTTGGCGTCGGAAATGGCCGGGAAGATGTCGATTTCCGGAGTTCAGGAAAAGGTGTCGCTTGCCCTGTCGTCTGGCAGGACCGAACTTCAGATATCGGCAAGCGGCGGGCGATTCATTCTCAAGCCCGAGCCTGCAAGATATTCGTCCGTGCCGCAGAACGAGCATGTGACCATGCTCATGGCGTCGTTGGTGGGCATCGAGACGCCACCCTTCGGTCTCGTCTGGCTGAAAGATGGCTCTCCGGCCTATGTGATCAAACGCTTCGATCGCTTGGACGACGGCAGCAAGTTGCATGTTGAAGATTTCTGTCAACTTTGCGAATTGCCGCTTCGAGATAAATACCAAGGCTCGGGTGAGCAGTGCGTTCGCATCTTGCGGAAATACGCAACCGAACCGCTCATCGAGATCCACAAGCTTTTCAAAATATTGCTATTTACCTGGTGGGTAGCCAATGGCGACCATCACTTGAAAAATCTGTCTCTCTTAATCACTCCGAAACGCATCCACCGCCTGACCCCCGCTTATGATCTGCTGTGTACGCGGTTGGTGATTCCCAAGGACAGAGACTTGGCCTTGTCGATTGGCGGAAAGAAGGCGAAGTTGACCCGGAAGTCCTGGACGGATTTCGCGAAATATTGTCGGATAGCTGAGAAAGCCACGGAAAGATTGCTTGCCGATCAAATAAATGCGACCGGACGTGCTGTCGAACTAATTCGCAATTCGTTCTTGTCCGAGGAATTGAAGAACCAGTACATGGAGATTGTCAGGATGAACACGACCATCCTCTCTACGTGACCCCGATCTCGCTTCACGCCGCTTGCGGCCTTAGCCGATTGTGTGAAGTTTCCTCCATCGCTTCTTCTGTCGCTTCCACTTTTGGCCGATAGCCCCACTTGTTCAGCCAATAGAGATACGACCGCAGATGCTTCCAGGCGTCGGTCGAAAGCAACTTGTGGCTAGCACGCTGTTCGATGTGATAGGCACTGGTCGCCCCGTGATACATCACCTGCCAGCCGGCGCGGGCCATGCGCAGGCACATATCGACGTCTTCAAAATATTTGCCAAAACTCTCGTCGAAGAGGCCAACCTTCTCCACGGCCTTGTTCCGCAACATGAGAAAACAACCGGAAAGCCACTGACAATCAAACGACTCACCTGGAGCGTGGTCCATGTAGAAGTGGTGCTCCAACGTCCGCCGCATGAGGCCGCCCAGCCCAAATCGCCGCGCCAGGATCACCGACAACGTCTGAAAACGACGCGCGGCCCGGGCGTCGTGGCCGTCTGTATGCAGCAGCCGGCAGCCGGCAATGCCGCAGTTGGGACGGGAGTCCATGAACTCGACCATCCGCGACAGACACCGCTGCCGCGGATCGAAAAACATATCGGTGTTCATCAGCAGGACATAGCGGGCCGTCGAGGCTGCCAGGATGCGGTTCATGTTGGCTGAATAGTGCAGCCGCTCGGTGTTTTTCAGCACCTTGGTTCCCGGAATGTTTTGCTGCCATGGCTCGATGCCGTCACTCGAATGGTTGTCGACAAGGATCAGTCGATAGTTTAGTCCGGGGGCAGATGCCTTCATGGTCGAAAGCAACGGGCCCATCAATTTGCGCTCGCCGGTATAAATGACCCCAACTTCCAGGTCACATGGTAGCGGCGAAGCAATAGTCCGCCTAAGTTGACCAATCGTGGTCGTTTTCGACGCCATATTCCTGAGGCGAAGGGGCATGTGGGGTTTCCTTTT
>JANXQG010000123.1 GCA_025356915.1 Planctomycetota bacterium
CCCGGCGCGATCTATACAGGTTCTTTCCATAGACCAAGCCCAGGCGAGGACAGGAGGACGTTGCGGTTTCGCCTGTATTGGCTGATCTTTGCTGCCTCGACCACACCCTGCTAAGGACCACCAACTACATCCTCTGCTGGACGATCTGCCGCACTTCCTCGATCCATCCGGCGCGCTGTTCGGGAGTGCTCATGATGATCGACTCGAAATTGCGGCGATAGAAATCCTCCACGCCGCAGAAGCCGAAGACGCAGGTCTTCCAGAAGTTTTCCAGCGGGTCGCCAAAGAGCCGCAGTTCGTCCGCGCGAGGCGTGTTCGAGGTGGTGAAGACAATCGCCCGCTTGCCCTTGAGCTTGCCGATTACGCCTTGCGGCCCGAACTCGTAAACCACGCCCTGGCGGAAGACACGGTCGAGCCAGCCCTTGAGGATCGCAGGCGGCGCGGCCCACCAGTTCGGATGCACGATCCCATAGGCGTCGGCATCGAGGACTTCACGGCAATGCCGAGCGATGGTCGCCGATAGTTCGGCTTCTTTGGCGATCTCGGCGTTGGGCAATATCGGATCGAACCCTTCGGCATAGAGATCGTGATAAATGACCTCATGTCCGGCGGAACGAAACGCCTCCCGCGCGGTTTCCGCAATCGCGTGGCAGAAGCTGCCGGGGCGCTGGTGACCGAGAATTAGCAGGATCTTCATCTTCGTCCCCTACGGCATTTGGCAGCTCAAACCGCCGGAGGCTGGCAGGTAACATTTCTGGACGTAGTCGGCAACCATGCGGTCGGCGCTGAACCGCCAGCCCAACGTACTGATGGAGTTCATCATTCGCTTGATCCAATGACGCGGCAGACCATCGATGTCGTGATCGTAGAACAGCGGAATCACTTCGTCGATCAAGACGCGGTACAAATCGACCGCATCGCGGGCGTCGGTGATGCGATCGTCGACATGCTGCGTATTCTTTCCAATGGCAAAGCCGTTGGTCCCATCGAAAGCTTCAGCCCACCAACCGTCGAGGATCGAAAGGTTTAATGCCCCGTTGAGCACGGCCTTCTGACCGCTCGTGCCGGATGCCTCCAGAGGCCGCCGAGGGTTGTTCAACCAAACGTCGACGCCTTGGATCAGGTGCCGACATACGTTCACATCATAGTCCTCGATGTAGACGACCCGCTTGGCGAAGCGAGGGTCGAAGCGGAGGTTGGATATCTTCTTGATCAGTTGTTTGCCCGGTTCGTCGGCGGGGTGGGCCTTGCCGGAAAAGACGAACTGCACCGGCCGCTGCGGATCGTTGACGAGATCGGCCATGCGGTCGATGTTGCTGAGGAACAGGTCGGCTCGCTTGTAGGTGGCGAACCGCCGTGCGAAGCCGATCGTGAGGATGTTTGGATCGAAAACATTGCGGGCAGCTTCGACCACGTCGTCGCTCTCGCCACGGCGGCGGCACTGGCGGCTCAACCGACGGCGGACGAAGGCCAGCATCAGGTTCTTCAGGGCGTAGTGCGTTTCCCAAAGCTCGCCCGAATCGATGTCGTGGATGCCTTGCCAGATCTCCGGATTGCTGAGCTGGGCCATCCAGCCTGGCTCAAAGTTGCGATCGTAAAGCTGCATCATCTGGTAGGCGAGCCAAGTGGGAATATGGACGCCGTTGGTGATGTGGCCGATGGGAATTTCTTCCTCCGCGCGCCAAGGCCAAAGATGGGCCCACATCCGCCGCGACACGTGCCCGTGCAGGTTGCTCACGGCGTTGGCCCGGCGCGAAAGCTTCAGCCCCAGCACGGTCATGCAGAACGTCTCGTGTTCGTTCTGCGGCTCGACGCGGCCCAGGCCCATCAGTTGTTCAAAGGAGATGCCCAGCTCATCTCGCAGCGGACCAAGGTGTTCCTCGATCAGGTTGCGATCGAAACGATCGTGGCCAGCCGGTACCGGCGTGTGCGTGGTGAAGACCGTGCGATGCGCCACTTCGCGCAAACCGACTTCAAAGCTCACTCCGTCTTCCTTCATCCGCTGGCGGATCGCCTCCAGCGTGGCAAAGGCACTGTGGCCTTCATTGAGGTGGTAAACGCCCGGCGTGATACCCAGCGCCTTCAGGGCGCGGATGCCGCCGACACCCGCCACAAGTTCCTGCCGGATACGGACGCGGTTATCGCCGCCATACAGCCGAGCGGTAAGCTCGCGATCCTCGGGGCTATTGCTGGGTACGTCGCAATCGAGCAAATATAGCTTTACCCGTCCGACACGCATCAGCCAAACCTTGGCGAGAAGACGCCCCGTGCGGGTGTCGATCTGCACCGTGATCGGCTTTCCCTCGCTGTCCAGCGCCGGTTCCATCGGCAGATTCTCAACCTTGGTGTCCAGGTATTCTTCGTGCTGATAACCTTGCTGATCGAGATGCTGCTTAAAATAGCCTTGATCGTAGAACAACCCACAGGCAATGAGCGGAACCCCGAGGGCACTCGCGCTCTTGATGTGGTCGCCAGACAGCACACCCAGACCACCGGAGTAAATAGGAACCGACTCATGCACCCCGAATTCGAGGGAAAAATAGGCGACCGGCCGAGAGCCAAGCACACCCGTGTTGGTGCGACCCCAGGCCGGAATCTCATTCATATATTCCTTCAGCCGCCGGTAGGCCTGGTTGATACGGCTGTAGAGGACCATTTCGGCAGCGCGCGTTTCGAGTCGCTCGGGCGTGAACTCGGAGAGCAAGGCGATGGGATTATGGTCCAACTGTCGCCAGCGGATGGGGTCGAGGTCACGGAAGAGATTGATCACCTCGTGGTTCCAGCTCCACCACAAATTTCTGGCCAGGGCGATGCACTTTTCATGAAGCGTTTCCGCTGTAAGCCCGTAAGCCGTCACGGGTTCAATCTCGCTGTCGGCAACAAAATCGATCTGACTCATATAAGCCCATCCAAATTGAAAAGAAGCTTGCTATTAGGAAAACCACTCTCGCCAGCCGCGATTATACGCGATGCGGCCCAAAGTACGCTAGCGGAAAGTGTGACAATACGACAGAAACCATGTGCGTTTAAGAAGCATCGATAACTCAGCTTGCATAAACCGCTGAATTTGCCTATTATGTTACGTTTTGAAGTTTTGTGTTGTTGTTAGATCGACCATTATTAGCAGGGAGAATTCGTCGATGTCGGATAAATCCGAAGTTCAGGTTCACTGGCACGAACATGCCGTCACACGTCTGGAGCGCGAAAAGCTCAACGGACACGCAGGTTGCGTGGTTTGGTTTACGGGCCTCAGTGCTTGCGGCAAGAGTACGGTGGCCAATCTGATGGACCACAAGTTGTGGTCGGCCGGGATGCGCAGCTTCGTCCTGGATGGTGACAATATTCGTCACGGGTTGAACGCCGCCCCAGGTATGCTCAAGGAACGGCATGGCGAGGAATTCGCCAAGCGGTTTGGGCTTGGCTTCTCGGCCCAGGATCGCGAAGAGAACATTCGCCGCATTGGCGCTGTTTCAAAGCTCTTCTGTGAGGCTGGAGTTATTGCAATCACTGCGTTTATTAGCCCCTATCGGGTGGATCGCGATCGGGTTCGGGCAACCCTTGCCCCAGGCGACTTCATCGAAATCTTGGTCGATGCACCCCTCGAAGTGTGTGAATCGCGTGACCCCAAGGGATTGTACAAGAAAGCCAGGGCAGGCGAGCTGAAGGGTTTTACCGGAATTGACGATCCGTATGAGGCACCGCTGAAGCCTGAATTGGTGTTGGACGCTGGCAAGAAAACGGCCGAAGTCCTTGCCGACGAGGTCATTGCTTATCTTCGCAGCGCGGGAAAGATCCGTGGTTGAGCTGTCGCCGAACCTAGCCCGGATTATTCATCGTAGGGTACGTGGAGCACGGAAACTCAATCGCAGTGGTCCGTTACGCGAACCGGTCTAAACCGGGGTGGAAGGTTGCCGTTCGTTGGATTCCGTGCGTAACCTACCATTTCCCTAGCGGTTCGCTCCACGCACACTACAACTAATGAATAATCCGGGCTAGCCGGAACGAGGCAGGCAGTGTTAGCATTTTGCCATACGATCAATTCCCAGACAATCCGCAAACTGATCTTGGAGAAAAACCTGCCAAAGGTTACAAGGGCGTCCGAGTAGTGCGATTTCTCGTCCCACGCGCCGGAGACCCTACCGATGGCGATGTTTCCAACTCATATCAAGTGCAGTACCTTCCTCGGCATAGGCGGTGGGATTGTGGCCCATGTTGGCTACGGCGTGCCGCTGACAACCAGCATTGTCGGAGCAGGGCTGTGCAGTATTGGTGGAATCCTGCCCGATATTGACAGCGGGCCGGGCATTCCGTTGCGGGAAATCACGACCTTCCTGGCCTCGGTCGTGCCCACGATGCTCATTACGCGTCTGCTTTCGTATGCCTTCACGCAGGAAACACTAATCCTTGCCGGGGCCGGCATCTATGTGGGCATCCGCTTTGGGTTGTCGCATTTTCTCCGGCATTATACGGTCCATCGCGGCATGTTCCATAGTTTTCCGTCGATGGTGATTTTCGGCGAGTTCACCTACCTGCTGTTTTACGGCGAAAGCATCTTCGTGCGGCTATTCATGGTCGGCGCGGTGTGCATGGGCTTTCTTTCTCACCTGTTGCTGGATGAGATCTATAGCGTCGAATGGGATGGCAAGCCACACCTGAAGAATTCCTTCGGCTCGGCGATGAAATTTTTCGGTAACGGCTGGTGGCCCAACTTCACCTGCTATGCCAAGCTCACGATTCTGACGTTCTTCGTGATGAACGATCCCAGCGTGATTCATCAGATATACACCGGCCAAGGCCAAGAAGTAGCGAAAAACCTTGGCCAGACCGTTAAAGACCAACTTGATTCGGCGATGGCAAAAACCAGCTCCAAGTCGTCAGGCGACGTGACCCCGGTGGCCCTGATTCCCACAGGTTCGGCCAGTCGGTCGCCACTAAGCGCGACGGTTTCGGCAAACTCCACCACGGTGCCGCCGCCGTCCCCAGCCTGGCCAACTGTTTCGACAACAACGACTTCCACCCCGTCCCTCGTCATCCCACAACCAACTGCGGCCCCGGTGACAGCCAAGGGGTCGGTTCCCGCCGACCCGCCGACCCGTACTGGTTTCCCGTCAAGCGAGACCCGCACGTCGAGCACGCTTGCACCCAGTCGGGAAACGTCTGGCACACGGTTCTGGCAATAGCCTGAAAACATGAACCTGACCCCTTCGCGTTGGACTTTACAGTTCTCCGCTCCACGCGCCGGGCCCCTTGACTCCAAGCCCAAACCGGAACACGATATTAGGAATTGTTCTGGGTGCCCATTTTCTAATCAGGTTCTTGCGAAGAAAGATTGATTACCATGCCGCTGGCCAAAAAAGACATTGTCGCATATTTCACGGAACGCTTTGGCCAACCCCCCACTTTGGTTGTTCGTGCGCCGGGGCGGGTCAACCTGATCGGCGAGCACACGGATTACAACGACGGCTTCGTACTGCCCTTGGCCATCGATCGAGCCGTTTGGATCGCTTTGCGGCCGCGCAGTGATTGCCGCGTGAAGGTTTACTCCATCGACTACCAAGAGGCCCGCGAGTTCGACCTCGCTAACCTGAAGCATGAGAAGGCAGGTTGGATTGAGTACCTCAAGGGAGTGGCTTGGTGTCTTCAAGATGCTGGCATGAAGCTCCAGGGCTGGGAAGGTGTACTAGCTGGCGACGTTCCGCTGGGGGCGGGGCTTTCTTCCTCGGCCGCGCTGGAAATGGCCACCGCCCGGGCCTTCGCCGCCGTGAGCGACATCGCCTGGGACGCCGTAGCCCAAGCCAAGCTCGGGCAGCGGTCGGAAAACAAGTGGATCGGCGTGAACTGTGGTATCATGGATCAGTTGATCTCCTCGACGGGCCTCGCGGGCCATGCCACGCTCATCGACTGTCGCTCGCTGGAATTGCAGCCGGCACCGCTGCCTGCGGGCGTGGCAGTTGTCGTCCTCGACACGGCAACGCGGCGTGGGCTGGTCGATTCGGCCTACAACGAGCGGCGCTCGCAATGTGAAGCGGCGGCCGCGTTCTTCCAGGTCAAAGCCTTGCGCGACGTGACCATGGCCATGTTTGAGGCCAAGTCGGGGCAATTGGATGCCACGACATGCTGCCGTGCGCGGCATGTGATTAGCGAAGACGATCGGACGATCCATGCGGTCGAAGCAATGCGCCGCGGCGACATCGCCACACTGGGCCGTTTGATGAACGAGAGCCACGCAAGCCTGCGCGACGACTACGACGTTTCCAGCGATGCCTTGAATGTCATGGTCGAGGCAGCCCAGGCCCACAAAGCCTGCTATGGTGCCCGCATGACCGGCGCCGGCTTTGGCGGTTGTGCCGTGGCGATTGTGCGAGTGGACGCGGCCGATGATTTCGTCGCCGCCACATCGAGTGCGTATCAGGCCAAAACCGGCCATAAGCCGGCCGTCTATGTTTGTAGCGCAACCGATGGTGCCGCGCTGGTATAAGTTATCAGTTAATCTGAAGTTCCCCCCAGAGGTGGAAAAGGATCATGGAAAAGGTGTCAGGAACGAATGGCACTGTCATCGGCGATCCGTTTTCGTAACGCCAGCGGCAGCCTTCAGTTACAGACGTTGGGGCGTTTCCACAAGGCGTGACGTCACCCGCGCGGACCTTCTCCATTGACGTCGCTCGTGTGTTCTGTCTGGAA
>JANXQG010000154.1 GCA_025356915.1 Planctomycetota bacterium
CCGCGGTGTACTACCCCCGGATCATTCCTGGTACCAGCCGATTGCTCTGCATCCTCAGCACGCACCACGCCAACATGTGGGGCGCGCTGGCAATTATCGACCCGCGCATCGATACCGACCGCAATGTGTCGATCCTCCGCACTTGGCCTGCGAACGTCAAGAATACCTTGACCGACAGGGACCATTTCAACTGTGATCGTCTCGGTGGTGTGCGCCCCAAGTATGAGGATCCGTGGCCGCTTTCCGATAAATACTTTCTCTGTTCCCGGCAGACCAGCAACGGCCAGATGGGCATTTACTTGATCGACACCTTCGGCCACGAGCTTCTGCTGCACGCCGAGGCACCAGGTTGTTTCGGCGCCATGCCGCTGCGCACCAGTCCGCGTCCGCCGCTGCTGGCCGCGCGGCGAGATTTTACGGGCCACGAAGGGCTGATGTACGTGGATGATGTCTATCAGGGAACGCACATGCAGGGCGTCAAGCGAGGCACCGTGAAGAAGCTCCGCATCGTGGAGTCGCCTGAAAAACGCGGCTGGACGAACGGCAAATGGTATGGTCAGGGGTTCCAGGCCCCAGGCATGAACTGGCACGACTTCACCGCCAAGCGGATCATCGGCAGCGTCCCCGTCGAATCGGACGGCAGTGCCTATTTCAAGGTGCCCTCGGATCGCTTCCTCTACTTTCAACTGCTGGACGAGAACGACATGATGATCCAGTCGATGCGGAGCGGGACCGTGGTACAAGCGGGAGAGAAGATCGGCTGCGTGGGATGTCACGACCGTCGGCTCTCGGCCCCGCCCATCAGACCGTCCGCCCCGCTGGCACTCACCCGTGCGCCGAGCAAACCCCAGCCATGGCATGACCAGGGTCGGATCTTCAGTTACCTATCCGAGGTTCAGCCGGTGTTCGACAAGCACTGTGTCTCGTGCCACGACTTCGGCAAACCCGGTGCCGCAAAGCTGATCCTGGCCGGCGATCGCGATCCGTTTTTCAACGCCTCCTACACGCAACTTCACCGCAAGCGATATATCACCGTCATCGGGGCCGGGCCAGCCGGCATTCAGCCCCCTTATTCCTGGGGCGCGCACGCCAGCAAGATCATCGCGGTCCTTCGCGCTGGGCATAAACATGATGGCAAGGAAGTCAAACTTGACCAGGAGAGCATGGCTAGGCTGATAACCTGGATCGATCTGAATGCGCCTTACTATCCGACCTACTACAGTGCCTACCCCGACAACATCGCCGGCCGTTGCCCGTTGGGCGACGGGCCGCTGAACCGGCTCGGGCAGCTCACCGGCGTGAACTGGGGCCACCAGTCCAATTTTGGCTCCAGCAGCGGGCCTTGGGTCAGCTTTGATCGCCCCGAACTCAGTCCGTGCCTAATAAAACTGAATAAGAACAGCCCGCAATACAAGGAAGCCTTGGCCCTGATCCAACGCGGAAAAGAGTCGCTCGCCAAACAGCCGCGGGGCGACACGCTAGACTTTGTCCCCTGTGCTACCGACCAGCGCCGCGAGGCCACGTACGCCGCACGACAGCAGATTGAACTCCGCAACCGTGAGGCGATCCGCAATGGTCAAAAAAACACCTACGATCCGTGAATCTAAAATGGCGGGGCTCGCCTGCGGCTCGTCCCACCCTACGGCTGTCACGAAAAAGTAGGGTGGGGAGAGTGAAGCGAGCCCCCATACTTTACTAATCGTAATCCGAGTAGTCGCAGTCCATTCCGAGGCGCATCTTTAGCTCATCGAACTGCTGTGCGTAGCGGTCGCTGGACGAGTGGACGTGCTCCGCTTCCGTAATGAATTTCAGCTTGTCGTCGCAGCGGACTTGATGATCGCGACAGATCGCCTCGAATTCTTCCAATTGATCGCCGTAGACGATCAGCAACTTGTGCTCGTCGAACTGGATCTCTTGCGGAATGCCCGGGTTGAGCACGGCAATGCCGGCGCAGCCGTCGTTGACCAATAAATCTTCGTATTCCCAGAGGATGCTCTTTAGCACCGGGGCATCAATGTGCTCGCGATAAAGATCGGTATGCCCCTTCTGTTCACCGGAGTGGCTGGTCTCCAGGACCACGTCGACGACCCCCCCTAATGGATCGATGAGATCCATGAAGGTTTCAAACAGTTGCCCGGCAGACACGGCGGCCATGAGCACGGGCACGTTGGTGTGGTTTTGCTCGTCGCGGTAGGCGTCGTGGCGATAACCCTGGGTGGGAACCACTTGCAAATCGTAAGACGGCCGCACGGCGTCGGTTAACATGAAGTTGCCGTAGCGGGCGACTCCCAGGTGAGCTTCTAATTCCTCTTCGTCGAGGCGTTCAAAGCTGCTGGTGCCAACCGGCATCGAGCCTTCACGGAATACATTTCGGAAAAATTTCTTTAGGAAGCCCATCAAAGTTCTCTACAATTGCTTGGCGGTCAGTGTTTGGGGAAATCAAAGGGGTCGTCGGCCAAGTTGAAGCTGGGAAGTCTCCGTGAAATCTTAGGTCACATTTCACGCGTTGTGCCAGTCGGCAAATAACTTTTCTTATTCTACGAATGTCGAGGCGATAAAGGCGGAATAGCTCGTCTTTTCGACAGAATGGATTTGTTCGAGATGCTGTGCGAACCGGAAAGTCATTTCTTTCACTCATTTTCCCACCCCGGAAGGGGGTGGAATTTCTCTAGCAAAATTTCACATTCTCAGGAATTGACAGAGCAATCGCACCCGAAGAGCGGTTGCACAGAGAATTCTACCACGCAAAACTGACCGTCAACCGTCGTCTACGGGGACCATAAAAGAATTCGGAGATCCAAGTGCCGAACATGCTATTTGGCGAGTACATAGCGGATCAAGCTGCAATGTCCGGTTGAGGAAGCCCTATGCAGAATGGAATTCATTCCGGTTACCCCAGAAAGATAAGGCAACGGAATAAACTCCGGTTCTACGAGCCCGGATTATTCGTAAACTGTAGGATGCGTGGAGCGAACCGCTGGGAAAATGGTGGGTTACGCACGGAGACCAACCATCGAGAACACTTACCGCTGTTTTAGACGTGTTCGCGTAACGCACCATTATCCTGCTCCACCCACTCTACGGCGACCATCAATGACAGCAGTTGGCAAGGTTATGATCGAGGCCCGACAAACGAATTGATTTCCCTGTCCGTGAAGGTCACGTCGGGCATATCCTTGGGCGTCAACACCAGTTTATGTGAGGGGCATTTATGCCCCTTATCCGCGAAGCGGTATTCGGCCCGTGCTTTAGCACGGGTTACACGACCAAAACCTCCCACTCCCCCCGCGTCCCCCCCCCCAAACGGGGGGGGGTCGCCGGGGG
>JANXQG010000187.1 GCA_025356915.1 Planctomycetota bacterium
GGAAGAGAAGGAGAAGGAGAAGGAAGAAAAAAAATCCGAATGACGAACTTTCCTTGTTATAATTGATTATTCCTTCCCACGACCTGCACCCCCCCTTCTCTTCCTCCTTCGTGGTCTCATAGCTCCTTCCGACTTCCGGCAAGGCATCGATTTCAAACCGTCCTTCCAGGCACCCGGCGGCTTTGGCTTCCTGAATAGCCTGAACGACGTCGGGATAAGTCCCGCCCAATTCGACGATGGCGCGGATCACGTCGTCAACCCGATTGGAAACGGTGCGTTTCTGGTCGGCTTCATGCGGCACGAACTTGCTGACGGATATTTCGCCTTCCTTGCTGCTGGTAACCATGATCTGGTTGCCGGCGTTCAGTACCAGCGGCGTGAGGAATCGCTGATTCATGCCAAAGAGGACCACTTCCGCATGGCGGTTCCGCGTGACGTGGATCATCGCCGGACCCTTGGTATCCAGGACGTGATAGCTGAACTGCTCACCGAAGTTCTCGCCCTTGACTAGGCTGTCCTCAGGACACATGACCGTCAATGCACGGAAGGCACCGTAACGGGTTTCGGCACTGGGCACCCCGAGCAACTCGCGAAGTTGATCGTAAGCAGTCGTATCGCGCATCACGCTCAAAGCCGTCAAAGCCTGGCTGCGGAAGGCCACATTGTGGGCTGCCTTGGCTAGCGGCTCGGCGGCCTCACGGCGATCGAGATAAGCCAACGCTTCAGCGGCAAAAAATTGAGCTTTTGGATCGTGCGACTGCGCACCCGCGACCAGGACATCAATCGCCGGTTTGCCGATCGCTTCCAGCTTGATCGCCGCTTCTGCGGCGGTCGCCGGATCGAGGAGGTTCGACTTCAACTTGGCCAGCCGCTGGCTCAACTCGGCCGGCGATTCACGAAGTTCAATCGCCCGCAATACCTGAAAATAACGCACCAAATTGTCTTTATAGGTCTTATCGACGACCAGGTCAACGTAGTTGCCACGAATCGCCCGTGCGACGCCCTCTTTAATTCCGTACTTATGCATACTGAAGCGGCGATTGATGGCGTTGGCAACCTGGGCACTTCTCACGGCCGCATTGCGGAGTTGCTCCGGAGTCATGTTCGTCTCTTCAGCGTTTTTGAGAAACAAGCCAACTGAACGCGACTCGCGGGCGACGCCTCCGCCCAGCACGACACCACGTCCCAACTGCACGCTGTTGCGTTTCTCGGTGGCTGATGGATCGACCAGTACCGGTCCCTGGGCAATGCCGCGAACCTTGCCGTCGAGCAGTTTGCCGTAGATCACCGCCATATCCGACAAGCGAGTTTCCAGCAGGTAACCGCCGCGAAGGCTCGTCGTCTCACTCCGATCTTTGACCCTCAATTCAACGTCGAAATGGTCGCCCTTCTGAATGCCAGGCCGCAGAAAACCGCGGACCAGAACCAGCGAATAATTGCGCGTGGCGAGCAGTTGATTCGGTTTTTCGACGTTGCGCCGCTGCATCTCGGCCATGAGCATCGCCCGCTGCGGCGAAGGCTCGGGGTCGCTACCCGTGCCATGCAGCCCCGAGACCAGGCCAACGGCCTCGATCTTCACAGGAAACATGCCAAAGGGAATGGCCAGATCGCCAACCGCGTGCAGCTGATCTTCCGTAGTATCGTTGGGCACGATTGACTTATTCGGGGAAAAAAGATTCCACGAAGAGCAGCCAGCCAGCAAGGTGGTAGCGCACTGTAGGAGGAATAGGCGTCGTTTCATGCTTCCATGCACCGTAAATTGAGCCGTCGCGATCGGGGGCTATCCGGAAACGCCCCCCCATTTTTAGGGGAGGGTAGCAGGGGATCTAGCCTATCAAAGCACAATCAGGGCGGAACAATAACAATTTGCCGCCAAGGGGTCAAGAGATGGGTGGAGATGGGTGGAGAGAAGATAAAGAATGTAGGAGGAAGTATTAAGGACCAGCAAGGATGGCAAAATAGGTAAGGTGGCTAAGGACCGGCGAATTGCCAAGATGCCAACACTACTGTAGGTCAGGCTTTCCAGCCTGACAGTGAACTGGGCAACGTCAGGCTGGAAAGCCTGGCCTACTTGATATTCTGGCGGGTGGTTGAATCAGTTACTGTCGCAAGTAGTTACCGTTCCAATTGCCATTCCCGCCATTCCGGCCAAAAGACGCCGCTCTATCGAAAGTAGCGATTGGCTGGTGGCGCAGGAGGAAGTTCACTCCCCCTATAAGGGTATGCGGAATTCCGGTCCCAGCGATAAATCGCTGGGCTATTCTCACCCGCCCCTCCGGGGCAAATTGCCTCGCCCTCGTAAACAAATCCTGCCCGATTACCCCAGCACGTCAACCACAACTTTGCATCACCTTAGAATGACTCGCTCCACAACGGAAGCTACTACTAACTTCGGAATATTCCCTTTGTTTTCTCGCGTTCGATAAATTATAATTAATTGACTGACTAGTCCGTCAATTAGCTTTTGTATTTTGCATCTGCGGGGCAATCCATGGAATCCGAAGTCATTCGAGCGCGTCCCGGCAGGCCGGTGGACGAGCAGCTTCGCGACCGCCGTTGCGATGAAATCATGGAAGCGGCGGGCAGTCTTTTCGCCGAGCTTGGGTATTCCGAGGCAACGACCGAAATGCTGGCCGACAAGTTGGGCGTTGGCAAGGGCACCATCTACCGCTACTTCCCCAACAAGCGCGAGTTGTTCCTTGCCGCCTGCGATCGGCTCATGCGTCAGCTTCTCGATGCCCTTGAGGCGGCGGCAGGTCAGGTCGAAGACCCACTGGATAAGATCGCCCAAGCTATCCACCGTTACCTCGATTTCTTCG
>JANXQG010000195.1 GCA_025356915.1 Planctomycetota bacterium
CTGATCAAGATCCCCTATGGCCAGGGCATCTGGCCCGCGTTCTGGACCATGGGCAACAACATCGGCAGCGCCGGTTGGCCTGGCTGTGGCGAGATCGACATCATGGAGAACGTCGGCTTCGATC
The DNA here is from genome assembly GCA_025356915.1 of Planctomycetota bacterium. GTDB lineage: Bacteria > Planctomycetota > Planctomycetia > Pirellulales > Thermoguttaceae > JANXQG01. The sequence goes on from JANXQG010000195.1 coordinate 125, forward strand.
CCGACTTGATCCACGGCAACATCCACACCAAGAGCTACAATCACGTCCAGCACACCGGCAAGGGATCCAAGATCACCATCGCCAAGCCCTATCGAGATTTCCATGTCTACGCCCTTGAGTGGCGGCCCGACCGGATCGATGTCTTCGTGGACAAAACCAAATACTTCACCTTTACGAATGAAGGGAATGGCAATGACGCCTGGCCCTATGACCAGCCCCAGTACCTGATCCTCAACATTGCGATCGGCGGCGGATGGGGCGGCCAGAAGGGTATCGACGACAGCATTTTCCCTCAGCGGATGTACATCGACTACGTGCGGGTCTATCGAGAAAAAAAACCATATTGACCGGGAAGCCTCGTTTCTCTCTTGAACACGCACTCCTTCTCGAATTTTGAGCGAATCTTTGGTTTGGTGGGGCTCCTGATTCAAGGCTCTCATTATTTTTTTGAAAATTTACGCAAGTTGCTTGACTTGAATTCACAAATGTGCATAATGAGGATCCAGTAATTGTTGCATGTCATTTTGACGCAGTGTCCGCACCACGAAGTATCGACTGTCCGGGTCTAGTAGAGCCCATGAATAACGCCCAACCGAACACCCAGGAGTTACTACAATGCCATCGCCTCGCCGTTTCTCACTGGTTGCCACCGTCGCGTGTGTCACCGTTCTGTTTTCGTCTGCCACCGTCCTCTTGGCGTTTTACGACCCAATTACGGACAGACAAACCCCCAAGGTTATTGGTTATCAGCAGGGGTGCCGGTTAATATGATCTCTCGATCCGCCCCACTACATTTATACGGCTTATCGTCCCCCATCACGAACCCCGTCCCCGAACCTTCCATCCTCGCCCTCCTCGGCGTCGGCGGCTTGGGTTTGATGGGTTATGCGTGGCGTCGACGTGCAACGAAAAGATCTGTGAAACCAACGGCTTTTGATCAGCCCCAAGACAATGCTCCGGCGCTCCTATCGTTCCCTTCCTACAAATCCCATCAAGCGAACGCGACACAGAGGGCAGCTTAATCTAAGTTGCGTCTGGCCATTACGCATAGGCTGCTGTGGGACCGCATATTCATCTTGTGATAAAAATTGTGGCTCGTGCGTCTGGTAGCTATAAGAAAATAAACAACCGCTAGCCGCTCTTGCGGAGCGGCCGGTGGCTGGGCTAAATCGTCTGCTTCTAGTTTGAATCCATTCCTGCACACCTCGCAAAAGTGGGGCATTAAGCCAATAGGATCGCGTTGATGAGTGGATATTCTTTCCGAGTCGATAACGGCCCTTTTAACCAGCATCAGGCGGAAGTCCTGAATCAATTGCTGGCTACGCTCTCACCCGATCAGATGATCTGGCTTAGCGGCTACCTAGCTGGCATGCATGGTACTGTGCTTGAGGGCAATCTCGGGCGGGCGGTGGTTCCAAGTGCCTCGACATCTGCGTCCGGCGCGACGACCGCGACAGCGATCAAGCGCGACGTAATGATTCTCTTCGGCTCCCAGACCGGCAATGCCGAGCGGCTGGCTGGCGAAATGAAAAAACATTTGGAGGATGCTGGTTTTACGGTTACGGTTTCGTGCATGAGCGAGTTCCGCACGAATAACCTCAAAAAAGTCAAGCAGCTTCTGATTGTTGTCAGCACGCATGGCGAAGGCGACCCGCCGGACAAGGCTGTACTTTTTCACGAATTCCTACACGGCAAGCGGGCACCGCGGCTGGAAGGCATGTGGTTCTCCGTGCTCTCGCTGGGCGATCAGCTTTACGATCAATTTTGCAAGACCGGCCAGGATTTTGACGCGCGCCTGGAGGAACTTGGTGCGAAGCGAATCCACCCACGGGTCGATTGCGACGTTGATTTTGACGAGCCGGCCAAGGCTTGGATGGATGGCGTGCTCAACGCACTTTCCGGACAAGGCGACGCCCCGACCGAAACGGCGGAGGGGGGCGATGTCGTCGAGCGAATAGCGGCCGGCGTCGTCTCAGCAGGGGCGACCTCCGCCACTGCCACGCAGACTGTTGCCACTTCGGTCTTTACCCGCACGAATCCTTTTACCTCGGAAGTTCTGGAGAACTTCAACCTCAATGGCCGCAAATCGGAGAAAGAAACTCGCCACCTGAAACTGGCTATTGAAGGGTCTGGGCTATGTTTTGAGCCAGGCGACTCGCTGGGCATCTACCCACATAACGATCCGCAACTGGTCGACGAGGTGCTTAGTACCATGGGCTGGAATGCCGACGAGGTCATTCCTGTCGGCAAGCAGGAAATGCCACTCCGCGAGGCCCTGATACGGCACTACGAAATCACGCTTCTGAGCAAGCAGTTACTGAAGCAGGCGGCCAGTTTCTCCCAGGATGGCCTACAGAACTTGGTGCAAGCGGATGCCAACGAGAAGTTGAAGGCATATACCAGCGGCCGTGACCTGCTGGACCTGGTCCGCGATTTTTCGATCAAGGGGATCCCGCCCCGTGAGTTCGTGCCGCTTCTCCGCAAGCTGCCTGCACGGCTCTATTCGATCGCCAGCAGCTTTCGTGCGAACTCCGGCGAGGTCGATCTCTGCATTGCCGCGTTGCGGTATCAGGCCCACAATCGCGATCGCTTGGGAACCTGTTCAGTCCACTGTGCCGAGCGGATTGAGTCGGGCGATTACTTACAGGTTTTCGTGCATTCAAATCCAAACTTTCGCCAACCGGCCGATCCAGACTCGCCGATCATCATGGTGGGTCCCGGTACCGGCGTGGCTCCTTTCCGCGCTTTTGTTGAGGATCGCGAGGAAAGCGGCGCGGGGGGCAAGTCGTGGTTGTTCTTCGGCGACCGCCATTTCCGCACCGACTTCTTATACCAGGTCGAATGGCTCCGCTGGCTCAAGCTTGGCGTGCTGACACGTCTGGATGTGGCCTTCTCACGCGATCAGGGAGCCAAGGTTTATGTTCAACAACGCATGTTGGAGAAGAGCCGCGAGTTCTACAGTTGGTTGCAGGAAGGGGCTCACTTCTACGTCTGCGGCAGCATCAAACCGATGGCAGCCGACGTCCATGCCGCACTGGTGAGCATCGTCGAACGCGAAAGCGGCAAAAGCAAGGAAGAGGCCGAGGCCTACGTAGCTAGCCTGCGCGAACAGGGCCGTTACCAACGCGATGTTTATTAGTTCGTACGTCAGGCTTTCCAGCCTGACTACTTGACAAGGTCAGGCTGAAAAGCCTGACGTACTTGAAACGAAAGCGGTCCCCATGCCAGACACCCCATCAAAACCATCCGCCCAGAAACTAGCCGAACAGGAAAACATCAAGACGGCCAGCAACTTTCTCCGCGGCACAATTCTGCAATCGTTCGACAATCGGGTCACGGCGTCCGTGTCAGAGAGCGACAACTATCTGCTGAAGTTTCATGGCACCTACATGCAGGACAACCGCGACATTCGCGATGAGCGGTCGCGGCAGCGGTTGGAGCCGGCCTTCGATTTCATGATTCGCATCCGCGCGGCCGGCGGCGTCGTCACGACGCAGCAGTGGTTGCAGTTGGACGCCCTTGCACACAAGTATGCCAACGGCGAAATCCGCCTCACCACGCGGCAGTCGTTCCAGTTCCACGGCGTGCTGAAGTGGAACCTTCGCCAGACGATCCACGACATCAACCTGACGTTGCTCGATACACTGGCCGCCTGTGGTGACGTGAATCGTAACGTGATGTGTAATCCGAATCCCTATCAGTCGGAGGTCCACGGTGAGGTCCATGAATGGTCGAAGCGGCTCAGCCTGCATCTGGCCCCGCGAACGGGGGCCTATCGTGAAATCTGGATGGGCGAGCAGGCCATCGTGCCGCCGCTCCAGGACGAAGAGCCGATGTACGGACCGACCTATCTGCCGCGGAAGTTCAAGATCGCCATTGCCGTTCCACCGTCGAACGATGTTGATGTGTTGGCCCACGACATGGGATTGATTGCCATCGTCGAAGGCGGCCGGCTGATTGGTTTCAACGTCTCGGCGGGCGGTGGCTTTGGCATGACCCACGGCGATCCGGCCACGTTTCCCAATCTTGGTTGGATTCTCGGTTTCTGCCGTCCCGAGCAGATTCTTGACGTGGCGGAAAAGATTCTCACCACGCAACGCGACTTCGGCGATCGCAGCAACCGCAAGCACGCCCGCTTGAAGTACACGATTCTCGATCGCGGTGTGGAGTGGTTCAAGAACGAACTCCAGCATCGCCTCGGCTGGCAGCTCGAACCGGAGCGGGCGTTCCATTTCGAGCATCACGGCGACCGCTACGGCTGGGTCGAAGGAACCAACGGCAAGTGGCACCTGACGCTCTTCATCGAGAATGGCCGCATCCGCGATTGGGAAGACTATCCGCTGATGACCGGCCTGCGGACAATTGCCCAGTCGCACGACGGTGACTTCCGCCTGACGGCCAATCAGAACTTGATCCTCGGGAACATTTCTAAAGAGAACCGGCCGCGGATTGAGCAATTGGTGCAGTCGTACAAGCTCAGCGACGGCCAACGGGTTTCCGCTCTGCGGCGCAATGCCATGGCTTGCGTGTCCCTGCCAACCTGTGGGTTGGCGATGGCCGAGTCGGAGCGGTATCTGCCCTCGCTGATTACCAAGCTAGAGGGCATGCTGGCCGAAGCGGGGCTGGCCGACGACGAGATCGTGATTCGCATGACCGGCTGCCCCAACGGCTGTGCGCGGCCATACCTAGCCGAGATTGGTTTCGTTGGCAAGGCATTGGGGAAGTACAACCTGTACCTGGGGGCCGACTTCACCGGTACGCGAATGAACCGTCTCTATCGCGAAAACATTGGCGAGGAGGAGGTACTTGCCACGCTCAAGCCGATCATCCAGCACTACACCCGGGAGCGACAGCCGGGCGAGCATTTTGGTGATTTTACTGTACGGAAAGGCCTCGATCACAACCTTGCGAGCCAGCAATGACAGCGGGTTGTAGGGTGTTTATTTTTTTTCTGGTTTAACGTCCGGCAGTGGGGTACCGCAGCGCGAACAATACATGAAGACAATTGAGGCAGGATGAGCACATTGCGGGCAGACCTTCTGCTTTCGCAAGATCGACGAGCCGAGCAGACCGATCCCTGACTCCGGCTTAGGCGCATCGTGCCCCGGATGCAACACGGTGTCGGACAAGGGAGGAGACGGAGACGGTTCGTCCTTCGCTTTGTTGGGCGGACCCAGCAAACCGAGGATCTCGTCGTCGGAGATTCTCGCCTTTTCGGTCGTATGCACCGGCATGGGTACAAAGACGCGACTGCCACAATGGGGACAGGACCCCGACTTGCCGGCAAATTCGTCCTTGACTTTCAGCATATGCCCGTTCGGACACTTGGCGGAGATGGCCATTATGTTTTTCCCGTACAATGCACCGATGCTGCCCCCCTCCATGAAGGCCACCGGAAGCGGTACGACGCGCCCAACAAAATGTCTCAACAGATCGTTAGAATCGCGTGAGCATTTTATTATACACTCCTTTTGGCACATGTTGAAACAGGTGGCCCTCGGAAAATTTGGCTTTTCCGGTTCTGGATGCAGAAGTCGTAAAACGCCAGTAGGCAACCCCCCCCCCTAAAGGCTGGGTTATCAATGACTTTCTAGTTCCACTGCTGCCCTTGCCGGACTAATTTTCTGAAGTATAATAGGTGATTGGTAGCCAAATCTCCGGTCGAGTAACCGGAGAGCGGGGGAACCAAAGAAGCGACGGAAATCAAGCCGCTTCCGGGGCGAAGGCGTGGTCCATCCAGGCCGGAGTACTTTCAAGCTCTAGCCCGTCAGCTAACCTCGTCGGCAGGCCGAATCGCAGCAGATGGATATTCAGTTTGCGTCAATTGAATTCCCCTCTTGTGGCATTTCGGTCAGAATTGAATGGGCCTTCTGTGACTGCGCACACAAGGGATTCCCTGTCCAAAGCGCGACGAGGCATTGCGCCTGATGTCTAGTACTATTCCTGGTCCCTCCGCGGATAATTCTTCCGCCTCACAAGCGGCGAATCCTTTGCGCCGCTCGATCCAAGTCATTGTCGTTAGTAGCGTGATGTTTACATTCATCTCCTACTGGCGCACGGCAGCCGTGGTTCTCTGCGACCTAGCCAGCACGGCCTATTACATTGGCGGCATTGTCGAAGGGGCGATTGGCCCCGCTGCTCCCTGGTTTATCCTGGGCGTGATGCTTTTCAGTTATGGCGTGCGATCGATCTATATCGAAAGCTGCTCGCTGTTCGTCCGTGGAGGTGTCTATCGCGTCGTCAAGGAAGCCATGGGCGGTTTTCTCGCCAAGCTCTCGGTCTCGGCACTGATGTTCGACTACATCCTCACCGGGCCCACCAGCGGCGTTTCCGCGGGGCAGTACATCATGGGCTTGATCCTCCAGGCGATCCGCCTCTTCATGCCTGGATTTCACGATTGGCTCAATCTGACGGGGGACCTCGAAGACGAAGTCAAACGCTGGGGAGCGGTCGTCCTCGCGGTCGTCGTCACCTTGTATTTCCTTCGGCAGAACCTGCTCGGCATCCATGAGTCCAGCGACAAGGCCATGAAAATCATGATCGCAACGACCATCATGGCCGTCATCATGATCGGCTGGTGCCTGGTGACGTTGGCGGTAAACGGCGCGGCCAACGACGTCCCCTGGCAAACCGATGCGTCGCCGAAAGTTCAACATGCCGAGGTCAAGCTCCGCACCGTCGGCGAGCCTAAAACTCTTCCAAGCGCCAGCAAGAAAAATCTCAAGGCCGTAGTCAGTGACAACTCGAAGGTGCTCAGCGTGGAGGTG
>JANXQG010000203.1 GCA_025356915.1 Planctomycetota bacterium
GCGGTGTGCGGCAGGAGTTCCCCGGCGAGACTTTTCACATTGACTGCGAAGGAGCGTTGAGTCTGGATTATATGGAAATGCTCTACCGGTTCAATGATTTTTCCCTGGAGATGGTCGAGCAGCCATTGGCGGCCGAGGATCTTGTGGCCCACGCCATGCTCCAGGAATCGCTGCGAACGCCAATCTGTCTCGATGAAAGTATTACCTCGCCGCTATACGCCGAGATGGCGCTGGATCTGAAAAGCTGCCGGTATATGAATCTCAAGGTGGGCAGGGTGGGGGGGCTTACCGCGGCACTGACGATCCTCGATGAGTGTCGGGCGTCTGGAGTCGATTGCTGGGGTGGCGCATCTGCCCAAAGCGCGATTGGCGCTCGCGCCGACCTTGCCTTGGCTGCCTGTGCTAATTCCAACTATCCGGCCGATTTTTTCCCCTCCGAAAGCGAATTGGTTGAGGATTTGGCCGAGCCTCTGCATCCGCTCCGCGATGCAAGCGATGGCACGGTGAAAATCGCGTTGGTCGCAGAGCCGGGGCTGGGAGTTGTTCCCGATGCTGCACTGCTGGAAAAATTTATGGTGCAGAAGGCGGAGATTTAACTTTCATCTTTTGGCCGGCCAAGCGTCTTCATGGCCATTTATGGTCATTCCCGGCGCAGCCAGTACTAGGCCCGTGCTTTAGCACGGGTTTTGGGATGACCGCGATCGATTCCCCCCCGCGTCCAGACCGCCTACGGCGGTCTGGACGCGGGGGGAGGAGGCTCGTTGTCCGAGGCGTGGCCCCAACCGATCCCGGCAGGTGGTGCTCGTGGCGTCGAGGGTTGCCACAGGCCGCAGTGCCGAAGAATCTTCTCGATCACCGCGCCTTGCGGCGGTTCAATGAATGCAATCACTCTCATCTGGCCGTGACACAGAGGACATTCCAGCGGGTCAATCTCATAAACCCGCTTGATGAGCATAGCCCAGGTCTGGCTCGCGCGGCGAGGGGCTGGGGAGCGGTCGTTCATGCCCTCACCCCCTGCCCCTCTCCCGAGTACGGGAGAGGGGAGAATGGCAGCCGCCGCCTTCCGGCGCATGCCGCGGGCTTTGTACGCTGAAGCCGCTGTGCGGCCAGGTGCGCATGTTCTCGATGACTTCCGGCCCGATCTTGTCCTCCTGACCGACGAACATCTCGTGCTGGCAGTCTGGGCAGCGGATCCGGGCGAAGCCCTGGTGCAAATCGCCGCACTTGAAAAAGGCCGTCACGGAGCGATCGATAACCGGCCGCCAGAATCCATGCTTGGCCTGATACCGCTCGTCGTAAACATGCTGGAAGGTCGGGAAATGCTGATCCATCACGCGACGGAGTGTCGATGCTGGCTGGCCGCTTGCGGCGTATTGCCGCTTTGCCGGTAGCCACAGGCGTGCCCCGGGCCAATCCACGTCGCCCCACTCCAGCTCGAACAGCGACCGCCGCCGCAACAGGTTGCACTCGTGCCGCGCCTCGGTCAGCCGGCCGCGGAGCCGCTCGATCTGCTGGTCCCGGTGCCAAAGTTTGTTCTGCGCACTCTGGAGCTTGAGGGCGCGAATCCGTTTCTGCCGCCGGTCGCGGGAGTCGATGCACGCGCACTCCTGCGCGTGGCTCGGTTTGGGTCTCGGCATGTAGGTATGCCTTTCCAAGAACGACGACGAGCCGCACCACCCGCTAAACAGCAGCCAGTGAAGACTGCCACCCTGACTTGCTCCCTGCCTATGCAGATCGCAGCTTGTCGCTGGGTACGGATGATGCGGCTCGTCGCCTGATGGGAAAACATCGTAGAATCCACTGGTTTGGGTGTTTAAGCCCCGTCCTGTCCCCCTACAAGCGAACACCGGCATAGTATCGGCCCGGCAAGGGCTGTCAAGCGGTGTCTACGAAATTCTTTCCAGCAGGCGTATTCTTGGTGCATTTTTCTGACTCTCTTTTTTCTGAACTGTTTGTTTCCTTGACACCTGTCAAGCGCGGAACTATACTTTCCTGGATGAGGCCCCGTCATTCCAACAAGCACATTGAAGCGGCGATTCGTTACGCCGAGAGTCTCGGCTGGCGGGTGGAACTGTCGAACGGGCATGCCTGGGGCCATTTATTGTGCCCACGCCAGGCCCGCGATGGCCACCTCGTGGCGGTCTGGAGCACTCCGCGATCGCCGGAGCGTCATGCCCGAGAAATCCTCGGTAAAATCCAAAAATGCCGACACGGCCTGGAAGGGAACGAACATGATCCGAACGACTGACCCCGAGTACAGCTTCACGCTGCTCCTGAGCGGCTTCGAGGAGCTTACCGACGAGATTGCCAACGCCTTTTACGAGGCCTGCGACGACTGCACCCTGGCGATTTCCTGCGGTCTGCCCGAAGCCAGCTTTACCCGCTCCGCGCCGACCCTCAAGGATGCGATCTTCTCGGCGATCGGCGACGTCCGCAAGGTAGGCCCGGGAATCGACGTGCTCCGCATCGATTGCGACTCGCTTTTGACCCAGGCGGAAATTGCCCGCAAGATCGGCCGCAGTCGGCAGAGGGTCCATCAACTCATCCTCGGCGGCGATTTTCCCCCGCCGGTCCGGGCGCGGAGCAGCGGAATGTCCGGCCAGCCGCTGTGGCAATGGTCGGCCGTGGCCGAGTGGCTCTGCCGGCACGAACTCGCGCCGGACAGCCTGCGCCGCGACGCGCAGGCCGTCGAGACCATCAACTGCGTGCTGGATTACAACTGGAAGAGCAAACACGACGGCCCGCTCCTCCGCGAGGCGCGAACGGCCATCGCCGGCAAGCGCACGGCCTGAAATGCTCGTCATCCTGCACGGCGAAGGACTTGAACCGGCCTTGGCGGTGAATTCCGGGGCATGAATTCCGGGGACACATGACTAAACTATTGACATGATTGAGGAATCTGCTATTTTGGGGGCATGGCAAGACTAGCGAGATTGGTCATACCGGGCATGCCCCACCACGTTACGCAACGGGGCAACCGCCGACAGCAGACG
>JANXQG010000204.1 GCA_025356915.1 Planctomycetota bacterium
GGAACGTACTCATCTCGCGGAGCGAGATGAGTACAGTTATTGATTCGCCGGTCCTAACTCCTAACTCCTAACTCCTAACTCCTAACTTCTAACTCCTGAACTGTTATGGAACTGGATGTGACTTTTCTGTTAGAATGGGAACCTTACTTCTTTGAACTTCGAGGTTTCTGATGATGAGTGCACTGATTTTTCAAATTCTGACCGTTTTGGTGGCAGCCGGCAATCCTGCCGCGCCCGAGAATGCCCTGCTGAAGGAACTGGTGGAGAAAGGCGTGGAGATGCCTAGCGGGCAAGTTGTCTGTTTACCCGCCCCGACGATGGCCGAAGGTCTGAACGAGAAGCAACAGGCTGCGGTACTCGCCGCAATTGCACCACGGGGCAAGGTGCAGGAATTTTTAGACAAGGGTTCTTCCGCACCGGTCAGTTTGAAGCTAGGAAAGATTGCAGGCACAGGCAAGGCAGGCGATGTTATCCGGACCGTCAATGTCAGCTTCATCGTCTACGGCGATTGGGGAGTACTCACAAGTGACGAGTTTTCCAGGGGCATTCTGAAGGTAGGAAAACCTGGTAGTGAGAAAAAGGAAGGGATGGTTTCCAGGGCCGGCTATTTGAAGACCACCGAACTATTACCACGCGGACTGGCGACCCGCGCGAAACCTGGCGTAAAAGAGTACTTCCTCTACACGACCTTCAGGCTCTTTGAGCGGGTCGAACTGAGCACCACGCGATTCGGCGCGGCAACGAAAACGCCGACAGGAGTTATCGTCGCAGCCAAGGTCGATCCGCGGTTTGCCAAAGACAAGGAATACCCGAACCAGTGGCGCGAGATCGTCAAGGATGCTCAGGGTGAGGCTCAACTGGGTTTGCCGCAGCCCTATTCCGGGGCGGCATTCTATGCCAAGGTGACCCGCTTGATCAAGCCGGAAAACGCCATCTTTGTTGAATTCCACCAGGTCTTCTACGAACCGCGGGCATGGTTTGGCGAGGATGAGAACCTCATGCCTACCGAGCTAAAGAAAATTATCCCCTTCAAGGTGAAAGAGTTCCGCATCAAACTCCTTCGAGCGACGCTGGAGGAAGCCGAGAAGAAGCATCAAGCAGAAAAGAAACCTAGCGAAGAAAAGCCGGTGGAGAAGTAAGAGGTGTTGGGGCTCGATACGTCTTACCCGTGTTCGGGAACCGCGAACGGCGGCAGGATGCTCTTGGAGCGCGTCGGACGCACAAGCCCTGAATCTCGCTGTCCCAAATCGTGCTGTCCCAAGCCGCTTTCAGCCCCATTGCCACGAGCCGCCTGTTTGCCGGAACTGCGGGTGTCGCTCATCAAATGACCGTCAGCCATGCGGATAACGCGATCGGCCCGCATACCCAACTCGTCCGAGTGGGTGATCAGCACGACTGTCATGCCGCGCTCGCGATGCAGCTTGGCGATCAGTTCAAACACCGAATCGGCCGATTTTGAATCAAGATTGCCGGTCGGCTCGTCGGCCAACAGCAGCAGCGGGTCGTTGGCCAAAGCCCGAGCGATGGCCACTCGCTGCCGTTCGCCGACGGAAAGTTGCAGCGGCAGGTGGTTCATGCGGTGACCCAGGTTCACCAGATCCAGGAGTTCGATGGCCTTCTTGGGCCGCTGGGCCACGGGCAGATTGCCCTCGAACATTGGAACCTGCACGTTCTCCATCGCCGAAAGCACGGGGAGAAGGTAGAACGACTGGAAGACGAAACCAATCTTTTGTGCTCGCAAACTATCGAGGTTGCGGACTCGGGAAACGGGTTGGCCGTCGAGAAAAACCTCGCCAGAGGTTGGCCGGTCGAGCATGCCAAGCATGTTGAGCAGCGTTGACTTGCCGCTGCCGCTATGCCCCATGATCGAGACATACTCGCCACGATGGATTTCCAGGCTGACGTCAACCAAGGCGCTGACCTGTCCGTCGGAATAGATCTTGGAGACATGCTCGGTTCGCAAGATCGGCGATTCGGCCGATGGGCCGTTGAAGTGGTGGCCGTTATTACTCATGGCGCAAAGCCTCCGTCGGTAGCAAACATGAACCCCGATAGGCTGGATAGGCGGCTCCAATCAGCCCTACAATAATAGCAATGGCAAAGCCTTTGATGACGATATCGATGCTAATGGCCTGCTGGACGATGCCGCTGACCATGGGTACGTAACCCAGGAGCTTGATCACCCCCAACCCAACCAACGTACCAACAATTCCTCCACCGACGCTTAAGAGGATTGATTCCAGAAGGATCATCAGCATAACGCGCGAGGGACGCCAACCGATCGCTCGGAGAATCCCGATTTCGCGAGTTCGTTCAAAGACCGCCATGAACATCGTGTTCAACACCAAAATGCCGCTGATGACCAGCGTGACGAACGAGACCACCAAGGCAAACGCAAGGAATAATCGGACTTGGGCGTTCTGTTTTACGAACTCGCCTGGCGGCTTGGCACGGATCTTGCCGGTCATGCCGCAACGATCTGCAACCGGACCCTCGATTTCGGCACGAACGGCGGCGACGCCAGCCTCGCTTGGATCCTTGACCTTCACCGTGCATCCGGTCATCAGGCCTTTCTTGCCAAAAATATTTTGGGCATCGGCCAAGAGCATGATAACCATGCCGTTTTCAAGATCTTGGGAAGTCTCAAAGACGCCTACAATAGAAAATTTCTCGTCGGCGAGGGTGATCGTCTG
>JANXQG010000247.1 GCA_025356915.1 Planctomycetota bacterium
TTTGCCATCAAGTTTCCTGGAAAAACCGAATATACCGCTCGCGGTCGAGGCTGACACGAACCCGAAGCGCAAGCGAGGTTGTTAAGTCGTTACCTCGCTTGCGCTTCGGGTTCGTAGGTAATCGGACAATCTCGACCGCAAACGGTATATCTCTGTATCGTACACTTTTTTCCGTTGCAGTACCAGACGACCAGGAAAACTGCAAAGTCCAACGCGAAGAGGTCCGGTCGATGTTTTCGGGCAAGGATCTCGGGTGAATTTCATCCGTTCTCGCCGAAAAATGGACCGGACCCCGGACTTTGCAATCCTCCTGACCAAACGCCCCTTTCCTTTGGAGTCCGCGCTGAATGTGCCGTTCATGAATCCGCTAGCACTGCTAGCATCCTCGCTATTGAATTTCCCCTTGACTGCCCTTGCTGTGCAGTGGTATATTGCTTGAGGTTTGGGAAATTTTCTGGAGACTTCAGTGCAAGGAGGGGCCTCATGTTGAAGACTTTAGGGATTGTGCAGGCAACTTTCTCTTCGCCCGCATTTCGGTTGAACGCCCTACGGAAGCTAGGAGGTAAGTCGCTCTTGGAATGGGTGATTCGCCGTGCGACTGACTCGATGCGTTTGGACGGCGTGATCGTGGTGGCCTGCGACACCTTGGATCATCCCTCGCTCTGCCGCTATGTACCGATGGACGTGCCGGTCTTTCAGTGCCACACGCCTGACATGCTGGCTCGCTTCTCGCTGGCCCTGGAGCAATACCGGGCCGAGGCGGTGGTGCGAATCCAAGGCGACAACCTGTTCATCGATCCGGCGTTAATCGATCGGCTGGTCTTTGCGGCCGAGGCGATCGGCGATTGCGACTATGCTGGCTACGGCTCGCATGACGGCAGCCCGGCGGCGCTCTCGCCTGTGAGCGTCTATGCTGAATGGTTCCGCAGCAAGGCACTGCATCGTGCCCATCGCTTGGCGAGCGACCCAGACGATCGCCAACAGGTAACTAGCTACATTTACACGCGTCCGAAGAAGTTCCGCGTGCATTGGATTCCCGCTCCGGGTGAGATTGATCGCGACGATGTGCGGCTAACGATCGCCAACGACGACGATTGGGACCACGCCCTGGAAATTGTTGATGCGTTGGGGCCGGATGCCTTTGAATGGCAAAGAATTGCCGGATTTTTGAGCCACCAGCCAGCCATGCGAAAGCGGATGGCAGCACTGAATCGAGCGTACGCCGGAAGCTGATCGAAGGGCCGCGAATCGTGCCGGCAAGGCAGGAAGTTTATAAACAACCACCCGCCAGAATATCAAGTTGGTCAGGCTTTCCAGCCTGACGTTGCCCACTGTCAGGCTGGAAAGCCTGACCTACAACAGTTTTGACATCTTGGCGGGTGGTTGCTTAAAAAGCCTTCAACCGCGGCACATATCGTATTGACACCCCCGGCCGACATTGGCATAATCCGCTGCTCTTCTCTTCGTGTTTTTCTACGGCTTGTTCTACGTTTGGGGTTTGCCCTTGCCAAGCACATCCAAGCTCGTGCTTCTGCTGGTCGCCACGGCGATCGTTTCGACAGGGATGTCGGTGGGTCAAGCTACGTCCACGCAGGCCGAACCGACAAAATCTTCAACGGCCGCGGCGAAGATCGATCCGTGTAGTCCCTGCCCCACGGAGTCCCGTGACGACGAACTCCAGTTCGACTGGATGTGCAGCCGTCCACTTTGCTCGCTGTTTAACCGGCTGAAAGCGGAGTGTAAACCGGTGCCCTGGGCCAATTGGAGCGAACATCCCCTGAGCATTGGCTTTTTCGCGGGCATGATCCATGGCGGGCCGTTGATCGAAGACTGGACGGGAACCACAACCGGATTCGATGGCGGCTGGCGATTGGGCTGGGACGTCAGTCCGAGTTGGGGCACCGAAATGCGATTTGCCTTCGGCTCACTGCAGCTTTACGACAGTTTTCGCGCCGACCATGCTCTGACGGTACTCGATAATGCAAGTGGCCTACTTCCGAACGATCCCCAGCGAGGCCGTTTCGATCACCGCAATGCCGACTTATTCCAGTGGGACGTCGACATCACCTATTACCCCTGGGGCGAGACTCGCTTGCGGCCTTATTTCCTCGCCGGCATGGGCCTAACGAACATCCGCTTCACGGACCGTCTGAACGAAGGTTATCACAGCACGTGCCTCTCCCTGCCGCTGGGGCTGGGCGTGAAGTATCTTTGCAATGAGCGTCTCGCCTTGCGATTGGACCTTCTCGACGATATTGCGATGAGCAGCAACCATTTGCGAACGCAGCACAACCTCTCGTTGACCGCTGGCGCGGAAATTCGCTTCGGCGGCAGCCGCAAGGTCTATTGGCCCTGGGATCTGGGCCGATCGTTCTGGTGAAAAGTCGAACCCTACTTCCCTTCCCGAAAGCTATCAAAATACTGCCGGGCGTGTTCGCTCTGTTTTTTGGGCAGTCGTTGGCCGCTTAAGGGGTCGGTGCTGCCGTACTCGATCTCGGTGACGGTCTTCTGAATCTCGGCCTCGGCCTGACTCTTCAGGTTCGGCCCGCCGGCCAAGCCAGTGATTTGGGACGCTCCCTTGCCGACGGTCTGTCGCACGCGCGAGTCGAAGAACGAGCCATTGGTATTCTCCTCGGGGCGTGTGCCGTTACTGCGCCCTTTGCCCAAACCCGGGCCGGGCTTGCCATTTTGATTGTCGCCCGCGCCTCCGCCGGCAAGCATTGCCTCGGCGTTGTTTCCGCCTTGACATTTCTCGCAGCCTTTGCCGCCGCATTGGTCGCAGTTCATCTGTCGCCGGGCGTCGGCCAGTTGTTCCATGGCACCATCGAGCGTCTTGAGCTCGCTCTGCTGTCGAGCCATTTCCTGCATCTGCTGCAAGGCATCCTGCATCGCCTGGGCGGCTTGGGCGTTTTGCCCCTGCTCCATCTGTTTGGAACATTGCCCGAACTTGTTGGCTAGGTTCTGTAAGGTTTCCATCCGTGGGCCTTGCTGTTGGAGCTTCTGGATTTCGTCTTCGAGCTTGCTGGCGGCGGCCGTGTCACCCGAGAGCTTCATTTGCTCGGCGCGCTTCTGCAAGTCGGCCTGGGCGTCCTTGGCCTGCTGGGCTATCTGATCGATCTTTTGCTTGAGTTGCTGGAGCTGTTGGGTCAACTCTTCTTTCTTGGTCGAGTCTAGCTCACCGTTGGCCAGTTTCTTCTGGAGTTTCTCAAGTGCCTGCGCGGCCTTCTGAAAATCGCTCTTGGAAAGTGCTTTGGCCAGCTCATCGGCGGGGCCACGCGCGATGTCTTGAACCTTTTCCATCTGTCGTTTGATCATATCGCACCCGCCACCGAGTTGTTTACGCCGTTCCTGCAACTCGCGGGCGAGGTCGTTCAGTTGGACGAGCGCCTTTTCACGCTGCATTTGGGCCTGGATCTCTTTCGTTCCTTCTTCCAGCCGCTTGAGAAGTTCCGAGGCGTCTTTGAGGCCATTTTTTTCGGCCTGTTTGCGGCGCTCGACCAGCTTTTGCCGCAAGTCTTCGGCTGACTTCTTCACTTCCAGTGACGGTTGCGTGGCGGCCGCCTCCGTAGCCACCGCTTCCTTTTCCCGCATGGCAGGACGAAAGATTAAAACCACCAGCAGTATCGCCGGCAGCAGCGGCAAGAGGAGCTGCCGCGGGGGGCGAACGGGAAATTTCTCCAGCACAGCGATCCGCCGCAAGCGAGCGTCGGTGTCGGCAATCAGGGCCTGGCCGGCTACCGTCGCGCGGTCTGAACGATTCATGACCAACGTGCTAGAGATGCGTTCCTTCAGCCCGAAGCGACGATCGATCTCCAGGGCGGCTTGCAATCTCGGCGTGATGGCCAAAAGTACCCAACCGACGGCCGCAATCAACCCCGCCGCAAGGAAGCCGAGAATCCAATGCCCGTCGAGGATGCCAAGTGGACAGAACCGTGCCGCGCCAATCACGACCGCGGCTGAAAGCAACGACACGCACCAGCACCAGCCCAGTACGCCCAGGAAGCGTTGGAGGGCCAAGCGGCGTTGGACCCGCCCGATTTCTTTGAGAAGATTGTCCATGACTCACCGAGAGCGGGAGAAGGGGATCGAACCCTCGACAGTCGCCTTGGGAAGGCGATACTCTACCACTGAGTTACTCCCGCATATTTTGGTGGGACGGCCGAACCGAACCCCACCGCTCCCTTAAATATACACTGTACTACCGAGTATGTGCAAGGAGAACTGCAATGACAAAGTGGTTTTTCGGATAAGGGGTATCCGGTTCACTCCACATCTTTTGGCCGGCCAAGCGTCTTCATGGCCATTTATGGTCATTCCCGGCGCAGCCGGTATTAAACCCGTGCTTTAGCAACGGGTTTTGGTCGTGTAACCCGTGCTAAAGCACGTGCCTATTACCACTTACGCGGGAAACGACCATAAATGGCCGTCATGATTGGAGCCTCGGTCGGCAAACGAATGTCGGCCGTTTCACCTTGCGGCTCACCGGGCCAAAAGCGTAGACTTGCGGACAAAATTCCCCCGCTCGAAACGGAGTTCCCATGTCGCCTCCCCTCGTCGCATTGCTCCTGGCGATCACCGCCAGTCCGGCTGCCGAACCCGCGCTGGATACCCTCGTCGTTTGCCCGACCGAGTTTCGCCAGGCGATGAAGCCTTGGTTTGAACTGCGAACCAGCCAGGGGCATCAAATCGGGGTACTTTCCAACCTGGGTTCGGCCGAGGAAATTCGTGGACAGATTCTGCAACGGGTCCAAGGTGGTCGGCTGCGATTCGTACTGCTGGTAGGCGGTGCTGACCCAGCGTTGTATAAGGATGCCGTTGTGCGCGCCCGCAGCGTGCCGATGCATTACGCCAAAGCACGGGTCAATGTGAAGTGGGGTTCCACTCCGACGATTCCAACCGATAACTGGTACGTCCAGACCGACGAGGCTAGCGATGAATATCCCGTACCCTCGGTCGCCATCGGCCGACTTCCGGCCGAATCGCCGGAAGAACTCACCGCGATCGTCAAGAAGATCGTGGCCTACGAACGATCGACCGACTTCGGCCCCTGGCGGCAGCGAATGAACTTCGTCGCAGGAGTGGGTAACTTCGGTCCCCTTGCCGATACCGTGCTGGAATCCGCCGCGCAGATGTTTCTCACGCAGAACATTCCGCCCGAATACCATGTCTCAATGACCTACAGTAACTGGCGAAGCCCTTATTGTCCTGACCCGCGACGGTTTCACGAGGCGACCATCGAGCGGCTCGATGAAGGCTCGCTGTTTTGGGTATATATCGGACATAGTGCGATCGATGAAACGGCGAGGATGGAAGTGCCCGGCACCGACTATCCCATTCTGGAAACGGCAGACGCCTCTGCGCTCCGTGGAGGGCTTGGTCGCCCGATCGCGATGTTCCTGTCGTGCCATGCAGGCGCGCTCGACGCCCGCAGTCGATGCCTCGCCAGTTCGCTGATAAGTTCACCGGGCGGACCGGTGGCCGTCCTGGCCGGCACGCGGGTGACGATGCCGTATGCCCTGACCGTGATGGCCACGAACCTGACCGACGAGTGTTTTCGCGGGCGTTGCGAGACCCTGGGCGAAGCCATGCTACATGCCAAGCAGAACATGCTCAAGGAGCCTAGCAAAAACAAGCCTAGCAAAAACGATGCACGACGGGCGATGCTCGATTCGATCGCT
>JANXQG010000251.1 GCA_025356915.1 Planctomycetota bacterium
CAAAGCCCAACCGCCGCCCGGCAGCGAGGGGGCCTTGAAGTCTGCCGCGAACGACGGTCTCGTGGGGCTTTCCGTCTTCTTCGGCGGTCGCAATCGCGGACACCAGTATTTCACACTTCCGATCCGCCGAGATCGTCGTCCTTATCTTCTGGTCGCGAAACTCCCAGCGCAACTCCAGGCTTCCTTCACCGGAGAACTGCTTGAGGTCGCACACCAGTTGAATGTCACCGACCAGAGGAGGAGTGTTCTCGGCAAGTTGGCGACTATGCTCTTGTTCGTTGTAGGCAATCTCATTCGTGAGCCGCCCGGCGAAGACCAGTGCGTCGTCGGTCACACGGTTTCCCTCGAAGGTCCATTGACCATCGGCGACCTTCCAGCGGGAGGACTTCTCTTTCGGTTCCCAATGAGGACTGCCCGGCAGCGCCCACTTTGCTTGCAAGTTGCTGTCGTAAACCAGCAACCACATGTCCTGTGATTGGGATGCCCCCCTCTGGAGTCGGCGTCCGTTAATGAAAATCCCGCCATCGGTAATTTCCAACGTCTCGCCGGGTAGACCCACCAAACGCTTGACATAATTGATTCGGCGGTCCTTGGGGAACTTGAATGTGATTAAGTCCCATCGCCGCGGCTGACTAATTTTATCCACCAGGATGCGGTCGCCCTGTAAGATCGGCGCATCCACGCCAATTTCGTTCGCTTGGCCGCAGTTTGGGCAAGAGGCATGCACGGGTGTTCGCTCCTGCAGCATCTGTGCCTGCATCGACATGCTGACGGCATATTTCATGCCGCAGTTCTGGCATACCACGTCGGCATGGGCGCCGTAAATGGTTGGTGCCATGGCTCCCGTTGGCACGATAAACGCCTCCAAGAGCTTCCATTTCACGAGAAACGCGAGCAGGTAAGCAAATCCTTCGCGAGCCATTTTCAAAACTCCGGTTCTTTCAAGCAATGGCCGCACTAGGGCAAGCGGCGACGCACTCGGGGAATCCATTACTTCATCAGGCTGCGCACCAGGTCAATGGGAAGCTCTTTGGACGGCGCGAAGGTCTCGCCGCCCATATAATCCAACAGACTGCGGAGCATCTGCCGCGACACCGGCCGCTGGTGGATGCCCGTGTTCATGTCGATGCTGCATACCAGGAGCTTGCCGCCCCCTGTCTTCGCCTCGAATACCAATCCCAGTCGGCGATTGGTATTCCAGTCGTCGATCACCTGGACCAGCGGCCGAAAGTCGGCCGGAAACCCGTCGAGAATCATGGCCCGCGACTTGCTCACCGGATCCCACCACTGCCAGTTGCTGTGAAACTCCGTGGGAAACCGTGCAAAAGCCGCATGCTTGGGATCGCAGAGGATGCCCAACGTGTGAGGGGGCTGGCGGCGGGTCCAGCGCGTGTTCCAGAAGATCGGGCTGAAGCCGGGCGGAACGTCGCTGCGCACCGCAGCTGGCGGCACGAGCAACAACACTTTCTTGCCCGCCGCCAATGCGGCCGTGGTTTGCGGGTCGAGCGACGAGGCCACCAGCACATTCGTTGGCGGGGCCGTGTCTACCTGAGCCGGATAGACCCAAATGTCCCAATGGTTCGTGCAGGGCGTATCCTTGAGAGAGAGCGTCAGGATCAGTTTGGCAGCCACCTCAACCTTTGCCAGCGGGATCTCGATCTTGCCCAGGGCCGTGCCACCGCCCAGGGGAATCGGCAGGGTCGGCAACTCGCCGGACGCCACGACACGGCCATCCGTCGCCGTAAGCGACCAAACGGGCGTCGCCGCTTGGATCGGCGCTGCGCCGTAATGGGCAACCTCGGCTTGGGCGGTGAATGTTTCCGCGTTGGTCCAGACGCATTTCTTCATCCGGAGCAACGGTACCGTCGGCGAGCAGAACTGGCGGAACTCGGCAGCCGTGACGTAGTCCTTACTGTCCCAGAAGGGATCGAGCACGCCTACCAGCGCAGTTCCCTGCCCTGGAAAATCGTGCAAGTCGAGTAATTGGAATCCACCAAAACCTGCCGTCCTCAGCGCCGCCTCGATCTCTTCCTTATAGAGCAGCGTCTGCAGCTTGCCGCTGGCCATGACGAAGTCCTGCGCCTGGTCGAGCATGTGATGTTCGCGAAGCGAATCGCGGACGATCTCGAAATTCCGCGCGCGGACCACGCCCGTGTACTTGTCGATCTCGCGGAGATTGGGAAACACACACCACTGGCCAATCTCGTGCGAGACCACCGGCGCGCGGAAGTGGGCCACTTCGCCCCGGTAGTCCACGTCGGTGGAAAGCGGCGAGGCGTTCACGCGGCTGCGCAAGCCTTCTCCCCAACCCTGGATACGCGGGTTGGGACGCGAGTGATAGTCGCTTTCCGGCGTGACGGGCCAACCCGAGCAACTGGTGTACAGCCGTCGCGAATCTTTCTGCTTCCAATAGTGGACGATTTTTGAGAGCCAGGCCTCGTGGTTCCTGCCGCTCGGTTCGTTGCCCACGCAAAGCATGGTGAACGACGGGTGATTGCCGTAGGCCCGCAGGATCCGGTCGCCCTCGGCGTAGACGAAGGCATCGCACCCGGCATCGCTGCCCAACGTGGCCCAGACGGGCGTCTCGACATGCAGGTAGAAACCTTCCCGGTCGGCCGCCTCGAAGGCCGCCTCGGGCGGGCACCAGGAGTGGAAGCGAAAATGATTCAAACCGTGCGCCTTGGCCACGCGGATGATTTGCTGCCAACTCTCTGGATCGGTGGGCGGATAACCAGTCAACGGGAAGATGCAACATTCCAGCGTGCCGCGGAGGAAGGTCAGCCGCCCGTTGACGGTGAACTGCGTGCCGCGCGTGCGGAACTCGCACATGCCGAAGGACGTCTGCTTGTCGTTGGAATACTTCTTGCCGGCAGCCGATGCCGTAAGCCCTACGGCCAACTTGTAGCAGTTGGGGGCAAACTCATCCCATAGCTTGACAGCATCCCCCATCGGCAACTCGATGACAACCTGTGTCTGCTTCTCATTGGTGATGCGACACTCCAGGCCTTTTTCAACGCCGCCGGAATTTTCGGTGGTCAAACGGGCACTCAACGCCAACGAGCCATCAGCGGGCTGCCCAGTCTGGTTTGCGATGGTCACCCGCACGCGGGCGGTCTTCTTGGCAATGTCGGGCGTCACCTGCACGTCGTCGATCCAGACCGGATCGGTGGCCGCGAGTTCAAGGCGACCGATCATGCCGTTCCAGCCGGTCTGCGTGTGCTCGGTGATCGAGTGGGCGTCTTTGCCGATGTTGATCTTGTAACGACTATCGACGCGCACGGCGATCCGGTGGGGGCCGGGTGCCAGCAGAGCCGTCAAGTCGTATTCGTGGGGAGCGCAGAGACTATTCTGCATGCCGACCGGTTGACCATCGACCCAAACTTGCGTCTCCCAATGGCAACGCTCCAGCAGCAGGGTGATGCGTTTTCCTTTCCAATCGACGGGAATCAGCACCTGTTTTTGATACCAGGCGGGACCCGAATAGGTATAGACCCTGGTCAGCCAATTGGGCGAGCGTTCCGTGGTTTTCCTGCCAAAACCATTCTCATCCGTCGAGCCGGGCAGTTTGATCTTGTCGGTCAGGGCAACGTCGAACCATTTATCCTGAATGCCCTGGTCCTTGGGATCGAGACGGAAATCCCACAACCCGGCCAGCGAGAGCGTGCGATTGGTCTGCTGCTGAGCTTGCGATTCGGAGCAAAATAGGGCAAGGAAGCCAAACAGTAGGGCGATTGTGCGACAGGAACGCCTTGCGTTCATGTTTTTCTCGTGGTGCGCATCGGCTGGGGCTGCGGATTTGCAGAACGACGCTTGCTTCTTCATGATTACAAATCCTTGAAAATGAGAAATTTCTAGTTTCACTAAAATGGGGCGTCAAGGTGAATGCGATTCTGATGGAAGCCCAAAGTTTCTAAAGTCTGGGCGACACTTGCCATCATAGCTGATATATTTTCGCGAGGAAAGTAGCAGGTACACTCCGTGTGTCTCCTGAGCCTGTTCCCAGGGCAGGAGAACTGCAAAGTCCGGGGTCTGGTCCATGTTTCGGCGAGAACTTATGAAATTCACCCGAGATCTTGCCCGAAAACATGGACCTGACCCCTTCGCGTTGGACTTTGCAGTTCTCCTGGTTCCCAGGACGAGCAAGGCATTCTAAGATAGAAGGATGAACAAAGAATTTCACCAGTTCGTTTGGAATGAAGAACTTGAGCAAGATTGGCTGCGGATTCTCGATCTGGCGCTGCGCGAGGATTTGGGATCCCAGGGCGACTGTACGTCCGATGCTTTGGTGCCAGAACAGGCCCAGGGCAGGGCGGACGTCGTCGTTCGCCAGGCCGGTGTGTTGGCAGGCGAGGCGGCTATCGCTGCGACCTTGGCGAAATTTAGCCCTAGTAGTAGCGTAGGCATCCTGCCTGCGTCATCTCGTAGCGTAGGCATTCCGCCTGCGTCTTCCGGTCTGAAATGGTCATCGCAGGCCCACGATGGTCAAACCTTGGCACCGGGGCAATTAATCGGAACCTTGGATGGCCCTGCCCGGGCGATACTATCGGTGGAGCGGCCTCTGCTGAATATGCTGGGCCGGCTTTCGGGCATTGCGTCGCTCACACGCCGATACGTCGATGCTGTAAGCGGTACGCGGGCGAGCATTTATGATACGCGGAAAACAACCCCCGGCTGGCGGTCGCTGGAAAAATACGCAGTTCGCTGCGGAAACGGGCGAAATCATCGCGCGGGCCTCTTTGAAGCCGTGTTGATTAAAGACAACCACCTAGCCTTGGGTGCCGAATTGCGGCCGCAAGGTGTCGGTGGCTACTCGCCAGCCGAGGCCGTGCTCAAGGCGCGGCAGTTCCTTTTGGAGCGATTGGGCGGCGCAGGCCGACAGACCATCGTGGAAATCGAGGTCGATACGCTGGAGCAGCTCGATGAGGTGCTGGCGGTCGAGCCTGATTTAGTCCTATTGGACAATATGAGCCTTGCCATGCTCTGCGAGGCCGTAGCTTGTCGCAATGCACGGCGTGCGGCGGTTGAGCTTGAGGCTTCCGGCGGCATTGATCTGAGCACGGTACGTGGGGTGGCGGAAACGGGAGTCGAAAGGATCAGCGTGGGTGCACTGACGCATTCGGCCGTGTCGCTTGATTTTGGTTTGGATTGGAATTTGACAGATCTTGGCTTCGACCTATAGTTGCTTGGCAACGGTGTCTCGGGGAGAGATGCCGGTGTTTTGACGCAGCGGGGAAGCTGGGAGCTCAAGGGGACCCCGCTGCGTCATTTTCTTTACAGCCAATATCTTTGGGCTAGGCCAATTGGGTGGGTTAAAATCCATTAACTAGGTTATCCTAGTCCGAAAAGCCGTAAATCCTTACCGCTTTTGTGATTGACTTGAACGACGGCAGCCCCGTTTCTGAATAATTGGAGCCTGGAGGCCGATTGTCGAGAAATGCTACGCTTAATCCAGCTTTTCCGGCTCTAGGTGCAGGCGTAGGGTGGGACGAGCGATCCCAAATATCGCGACGAAACAGAGTTGATGAGGCTCGCTACTCTCGTCCTACAATTATTCGTATCCCGCACCAAGAACCGGAATCGCCAGTTTTCCTGGGAAAAAACGAAGATCGGCATCTTATGGAAAAATATGCTGACGAACTCAAGTTGCTCGTGGAATTGGACGATCGGCACGATGAATTGCTGCGGGAACTCGACGATTTAGACAAGCAGGTCGAGTCCGTATTAGCCTTTTGGTTGGCTGAGCGAGAAGCCCGACTGAAGGCCGCATAGATTTTGAATGAG
>JANXQG010000371.1 GCA_025356915.1 Planctomycetota bacterium
TGAAGAAGAACCATGCGCAGGTGCCGATGAACTCCTTTTTGCGCAGGCCGCGGCTGATGAGATAGATGGTCATTACCGGCCCGGCCGCGTTGCCGACCATCGTGCCGAAGCCGGCCACCAGACCCATCGCGGCGACAAACCACCACTGGCCCGGCATCGTATCCCAGCGGAAATACTGCCGGCAGACCTCGACCACCAGGAAAGCGGCCACCAGCCAGCCCAGGATCGGGCGAAGGTCGTTGCCCGTCGTCCTGGCCAGAACCAGGGCACCCAATGCCATGCCGGCGGCCACGTAGGGCACCAAGCCCCACAGCCGAGTCCAATTGGTATGGCGGTGAAACCAAGCGACGGCGAACATGTCGCCCAGCAAGATCGCCGGCATGATGGCACCGACCGAAGCCTTGGCATCATCGGGAAACGCCTCGACCATCAGCAAGACCGCAGGGATCGAGACGCCAGGCAAGCCGGTCTTGGCCAGACCCATGAGCATTGCAGCGGCGCTGCCGAGGAAATAGGCCGTTAGCGAGTGATGCACTGGGTAAGCTGGGAATCGAGGTCATGGGGCTTGAAACACCTATTATCGTCCGAACGCCGGAGGTGTCGAGCCCATTGCCGGCCAGGGCGGAGTTTGTTATGGGTGTCGAGCAAGTTAAGCAACCTCGCGCAGAGTGCTTCATAGGGGTCGAAGAGAATCACGGTGGTGCCTTACCGACCGGGTCCGGGGGGGGCTTTCCGGGTATTCTGTTTCGTGCTAAGCTTAATCATTCGTCACCTTCGCTGTTAAGGGTTGTTGGTGCCGTCGCTTCGTCCGGTTACAACCCGGTCGGGGCAACTTTGTACTACCGAAAACGTCCAAAGTAGTACAGTCGGTAATACAATAGAAAAAGAGCCCAGCCAAAAAGATTGACGCAAGTGATTGTTAGGTAAGACTTTAGGAGAGGTGGCAGAGTGGTCGAATGCGCGGGTTTGCTAAATCCGTGACTCTCAAAAGGGGTCCGGGGGTTCGAATCCCCCCCTCTCCGCTATGCCTGCTGCCCTTGTGTCATAAGTCCTTGACACAAGGGCAGTTGCGTTTCTGAGGCTCCCTCAGAACTTCCCTTTTTTGGCGTTTTTTGTGGCGTTTTGTAGCGGGAGGGTTCTCCGAGGAGAGCCGAAATGCGTGCCAAAGCAAAGTCCTTTCGTGTTGGTAAAGTGGCCGCCGTTCTACGCGGCCAAGTGTGGTATCTGACCTACTTTGGCGAGGCTAATCTAATAGGGAGCCGAGCACGTCGGACTCGTTGACTCCGATGGTGCAAATGCCTGTGGAAAACGTGGTGCTTGCGGGCCGAGCAGCGTGGGGTTCGGTAAAAGTGGTCGTTTTCACCTCCGCACTTTGGCGGCATGCCCTTGAGTGCAGGGGTGGGGGCGACCTCTGTAGGTTGGTGAAAGGCGTTTGGACAGGCGGCCAATGTGACCCCCGCGATTAAGGGGAGTGCAATTTTCCACGCGAATCTCCCAGAATTCAGGTGTCCAGAGTGCCTCATCACTCTATGCAGGCACTCGCTTCGGTGAAGCCGGCGAAGGCACTGGCTCGGCGGTCCTCAATGAAGGCGGTCTTTTGAATCCAGTCGAGCCTCTACATCGAACAATCATCGGAAGTACTCAGCAGATCTACGCCGCTAGTTAGCCTCACATGGCTAGCGGATGTTTCTGGCAACTCCGCTGACGACCCAACAACTTAACTTAACCAACGCCAATCATCTCCATCGGAAAGGAAAACCCAGTAATGGTCAACGGTCTAAAGGCAATCCCCGTCAACCGAATAAACGGTCACATGCACGTCCCGGCCCGCGACAATGAACTCGTTGAGCAACGAGAAGTCGACCTTCACGTGATTGAAGATGCGGTACGAACGATTCTTCGCGCTGTCGGGGAAGATCCCGCGCGGCCTGGGCTTCTTGATACTCCCCGCCGGGTTGCTCGGATGTACAAGGAGATGTTTGCCGGATTGCACCGCGATCCCGCTCGCCACCTGAAAGTGACTTTTCCCGAGGATTACGACGAGTTGGTACTCGTTCGCGACATTCGTTTCACAAGCATGTGCGAGCACCACCTGCTACCTTTCAGCGGGGTTGCGCACGTAGCATATCTTCCCAAGGGTCAGGTGACCGGCTCGAGCAAGATCGCTCGATTTGAAACTGAAGCGATTCCATTCACCCACGTCTGTCGAGAACTTGGCTCATCAGTTGTTTACCGAAATCTCCGAGATGGGATTCCGACTCGAACGTCTTGAAGTTCAGGAAACGGATACAAGCACGGTCATTTACACGCGTAAGGACTGGCTATCGTATAATGTACGGTCAAATGGCCGGAGCGAATCGACTGCGAGAGAGTGCGCAGTCTGACGTTGCAGCCTCTGCAATCCCCTATTTTCAACCCTTCCCTCCATTTAGCAACATGAAGATCTCAATTGTCGCTGGCAGCCACCGTAGGGAATCCGAGTCGTCCAGCGTCGCCCGTTATATCCAAGAAATTCTCCGGCAAGTCGGCGCGGACCGGACCTTCTTGCTGTCACTGGCCAATAATCCCTTGCCACTCTGGGATGAGGGTGCATGGGGCGAAGATCCGAAGTGGGCTGCCGGGTTAGAGATTTCATCGCATTTAGGAAGGCTGGTACACACGTTGTGAACATTAGCGCAATTTCAGAACTTCGCCTAAGCGTGTTGCACAAACTGCCGCCGAAGGCAGACGGAAAATACGTAGTTTACTGGATGACGGCTGCCCGTCGTGATCGATGGAACTTCGCGCTGCAGCGTGCGATCGGATGGGCTCTTGAGCTAAAACGCCCACTGGTCATCATCGAAGTCCTGGCCTGTGGGGGGCGATGGGACAGCGACCGTCACCACGGTTTCGTCCTACAGGGTATGGTCGACATTGCGCGTCGAATGAAAAAGTGCCCGGCATTGTATTATCCGTACGTCGAGTCAAAGCCGGGCGAGTGCCGAAGCCTCTTCGGGGCAATTGGCGACGAGGCTTGCGTGGTGGTAACCGACGACTACCCCATTGCCTTGCCATCGATGCAGACGGTGAACGCTCATGCGTCGGTACGCATCGAAAAGGTCGACAGCAACGGGCTGCTTCCTTTGCGGGCGACAAATCAAGCGTTCCCCACGGCCTATGCCTTCCGGCGATTCCTTCAGCGCACTCTGCGAGAGCACTTGCTGGATGCGCCCGAGTCCGCCCCCTTTGCAAGAGTGGATCTTCCACGGTTGAGGTTGATGCCGGCTGCCATCTTGCGGCGTTGGCCGCCGGCTTTAACTCGACTGCTGGCTGGTGAATCGGCGGACCTCTCCGCGCTACCGATCGATCACAATGTCCCCACCGTAACGACTGTTGGTGGTCCGGATGCAGCGGAAGCCCGCCTGACGAAATTCTTGGCCGAGAGACTCGGCTCGTACCCTGAACTTCGGAACCAACCGGAGGCCGACTCGACCAGCGGACTGGCGCCGTATCTCCATTTTGGCCATATCTCCGCGCACGAAGTTTTCAATGAACTAGCTCGCCAGGAGGGTTGGTCCCCAGCGAGGCTGGCAGAGAAGACTAGCGGCTCGCGTGAAGGATGGTGGGGAATGAGCGAGGCGGCCGAGGCGTTCTTGGATCAGTTGGTCACCTGGCGGGAATTGGGGTTCAACTTCTGCGAGCATGAATCGAAGTACGACGACTACCAGTCCCTGCCTCCGTGGTGCAAGGCGACGCTCTCCAAGCACGCGAAAGACCGACGCCCCCACACGTACACCGTTGAGGAGTTCGCCTCGGCCGGGACTCATGATCGGCTGTGGAACGCGGCGCAGAGACAGTTGACCACGGAAGGCGAAATCCACAACTACCTGCGGATGCTCTGGGGCAAGAAGATTCTGGAATGGACGGCCGGCCCGCAGGAAGCCCTCGACATCATGATCGAACTGAACAACCGTTACGCCGTTGATGGCCAAGACCCGAACTCGTATTCCGGCATCTTCTGGACTCTCGGCCGTTACGACCGCCCGTGGGGACCGGAGCGGCCGATCTTCGGCACCGTCCGCTACATGAGTTCCGAGAACACGGCACGCAAGGTCCGGGTGGGGAGCTACCTCCGGCGTTACTCAGCCGACGTTGACTAGTGCAAGTTTTCAATTAAAATGACCGGAAGAAGACCTTCCTAGTTAAATCCTTACCAAAAAGGAGACCAATCATGGTTTTGAAACCCCTTTGTTGCTGCTTTGTCATGGCATTGGTAGTCTCCAGTGCCGGCTTCTTCCAGCCTCGAGTCGCTTTCGGCGAAGACGGCAGCCAAACGGCTGGCCGGAAACGTAATCCGGCAACCGCGAGTTCAAGCGCCGGAGACAACGCGACGACCATGGGTTGCCCCGTTATGGGCTCCGTTATTCCGCCGTCGGCTCGCACCACTGCGGCCGGTGGGATGTCGAACGGCTACTGGTGGCCGAATCAGTTGAACCTGAAGATTCTCCACCAGAATTCGACCAAAGGCAATCCCATGGGCGGGAACTTCAATTATGCCGAGGAGTTCAGGAAGCTCGACCTGAACGCACTGAAACAGGACATCGAAAAGTTGATGACCACGTCGCAGGACTGGTGGCCGGCCGACTATGGGCACTACGGGCCGTTGTTTATTCGCATGGCCTGGCACAGTGCGGGCACGTATCGCGTGAGCGACGGCCGCGGCGGCGCAGGCTACGGCACGCAACGGTTTGCGCCCCTCAATAGTTGGCCCGACAATGCCAACCTCGACAAGGCCCGCCGCTTGCTGTGGCCGATCAAGCAGAAATACGGCAAGAAGATCTCGTGGGCCGATTTGATGGTCTTTACCGGCAATTGCGCCCTGGAGTCGATGGGGTTCAAGACCATTGGATTCGCCGGAGGTCGAGAGGATGTCTGGGAGCCCCAGGAAGACATCTATTGGGGTCCGGAAAGCGAGTGGCTGGGTGATAAGCGATATAGCGGCGAACGGGACCTGCAAAATCCGCTCGCCGCGGTTCAGATGGGCCTGATCTACGTTAACCCGGAAGGGCCCAACGGCAAGCCCGACCCGCTCGCCGCAGCGAAAGACATTCGCGAGACTTTCGGCCGCATGGCAATGAACGACGAAGAGACCGTTGC
>JANXQG010000376.1 GCA_025356915.1 Planctomycetota bacterium
TTGCAGCCCGCGCAGCACAGAAAGACCGTGCGGCCTTTGACAGTGACCTTCACCGGCTGCCCCATCGAGCCCAACGGCTGGTCGGTCACCGGGCAGGTCTTTTGTTTGTCGATCAGTTCTTGATCGGACTTGCTGGGAGCAGTCCGCGGGCCAACGTCGCCCGACGCCGACTGGCAGCACGGACAGCCGGCTTTCGCCGGTTGAACCGGCCCGCCAGTCGCCAGGCCAATACCAAGGGCGGCGAATGCGACGAGTGTGAGGGTGCTGAGTTTCCAAGACATTGGTACGAACTCCTTTGGTTGAGGAACTAAGAAAAAGGCCGTCATCACGACGGCGATAGGATGTTTCGATTATTGGATTCCACTGGGTTGGGACGCATCGAATGGTCGCCCTAATGACAGCACGAATGCGATCCTCCATGTTCCGCCGCTGGCGCATTCGATTTGTCGCTGGGACTTGAACTACCGGACTTGTCAAACACGCAGTAAAGTAAACCCGCAATTAAAATAGCCGCTAACACATTCACAATTGTTCCACTGTTTGGCATCATCTTGCTCCCCATCACATGACAACTCAGAAGTAAAACACAGTTCAGACACGTATTCGCCTCGATCGGCACGGCTGAGGCGAACCACACGACTGGGCCGACAAGCGGTAGACGTTCCCGTCGAAGGCCATACCAACGACCCACTTGCCCGTTGGGTTATACACCACGGATGCAAAGGCCGTGCCGCTATGTGTGTAGTATCCGGGAAACACCATAACTCCGGTCTGATTAAGTGGATGCGACATATTGAACGGTCAAGTACGGTCGTCGGAAGATGCTGGGTAGGGCATGGATTTGCCGTCATTTCAGCGCTGCGTCCCGAATTCCGGCGCTAACCTTCGGGGCTCTCGCGCAGACGTCGCCTTTGGGAGCACTCGGGGCCGCCCCTCGACGTCTGAATCGACAGGGGTTCGCTCCAGTGTCATTCCGTAGTGGTACGGGGGCAGCACTACGATGCCCGGATCGAGCAGGCGGAACCCCGTTTCTTCAGCCCAAGCAAGGCACTGCTCGGGACGGGGCCGGATTTCGAGCGACGGTCCACGGGGTGTGGTTGGATCATGCTTCCAGTGGAGAATTGCTAGAGTGCCGCCCGGAAGCAGCACGCGGTGGGCCTCTTCAAGCAATGCGTGCGGGCGCTCGGCGTGCAAGATGTTGAAGAGCATGGCAAAGCCCGCGCCACCCGTGCCTAATCCAGAGCCATCGGCGATCAGGTCGCGGAGCCATGTCGTCACGTTCGTCAGGCCGGCGGCGTTGGCCTTCCTGCGCGTGGCGGCGATCATTTCCGGGTCGATGTCGATGGCGTGGACCGTGCCCGGCACCATCCGCGCGGCAGCTATGGCGAAAGTCCCGTAGCCGCAGGCGAAGTCAACGACGTTGCCGGAGCTTGCATCAAGTCCAAGCGTGCGGAGGACTTCTTCCGGGTCAAAAAAGCCGTTCCAAACGAATTCCTCGGGCATTCCACTCTCGCGGGTTTTCATACCTGGTCGCTCTCCTTCGCAATTTTAGGTGCAGACGGCATTACCTGGATGTCGAACTTCACGTCGCCAGGTCTCCGTAATCCGTTCGCGTGGCCCAGGACGTCCGCCGCGGCGGCACATGCCAGTTGCCGGGCGTAGTAGGTTGAAGTTCGGCCAGAGACCACGATTTGGCCATCTACTCATTCTACTCGAAGCGAGAGGATACCGCCTGCGGTCCGCTCGATGATCCGCCGCGCCAGCAACTCGCACGGATCGGTCTGGGTAGCAGCGGCTGGCGTCGCCGACTGGTTGGCATGCCGATGTCTGTTGCTATTCTGGATCGGTTTTTTGGCGGCGCAAATGGTATGATGAGCGGAAATCCGGTCGAACACTTCTCGGCGATGCACGGCGGTCTGTGTCGGGGCGTCAATGCCGAGCCGGACGTTGTTTCCGGCAATCCTGATAATGGCAATGGTTACGCCACAACCTGGCAAGACAACCTCTTCGCCAATCTTACGGCTAAGCACCAGCATCTTGATGATTCCTTTCGTATGCAATCGCTGTTAAGGGTTGATCTTTCCTGCGCCCGCGTGCCGCTTGCCGGCACATGCGAAGTGCGGTGACGGCAGGCCCACACGGAGCATTTCTTGCTCGTGGGGCAACGTCGATACTCTGCGGAGTGCCCGCTTCAGTTCCGTCAAGTCCTCGGACTTCTCGACGCACGCGGTCGCCAATAGGGCGCGGCGGTCGGTCAGGCAGTCCTCATCGTGGGCCGTGAAGAAGATTACCGGGACACTCGGCGCGAACCTGCGGATTTGTTCGATCGCCTCCAGGCCACCCATCACGGGCATACACAGGTCGAGCACGATCGCGTCGGGCAGTCTTCGGCGGACCGCACGCACTGCTTCCGCGCCCTCGCTCGCAAGCGAGACCTGGTATCCTTCCATCTCCAGTTCCCGCCGGCAGAACTCGCGAATGTTTCGGTTGTCATCGACAATAAGGACTGTCTTCATCATTTACCAGCCTTCACCGGTTTATCGATAGCGGATTCAATGCACGTGGCTGCCAAACCCCAGCGACGGCTGCGCGCCTGGTACGGGAGGAACGACGGGCGTCGGTGGCACGAACGTTGGAGCCCGGAGACCGGACGGCGATGTCGCAGACGGACTCGCGCCGGGGCGGACGTAGGTAGTACCGGAAAGTGACAGTTGCGGCTGGGAGTATCCGACCGAATATGGGGCGAAGGGGCTTGGGCGGTACGCTGGACCGCCGTTAGCGCCGCTTGGGGAAGCGGGACCGGTTTGCCCAGAGCCGCCTCCTCCACAGGCTCCGCAGGCCGAGGCGGAAGGCGTGATGATCGCGCCCGACAGCGCGACGGTAAGAATGGCGGCCGAGAACAAGAGAACTTGGCGAATCATGAATTAACTCCTTGGGGTTGAAATAGCGCCTCGTGGCGAATGGTCTGGGAAGCAATACCTGTACCGTCGAGCGCGCCGGGCTGGGGAAATATCCTAAGTGCTTTCGGCACAATGAGATCACGTTCGCCTCGGGTCGAAAGGGGCCAATCGAAAATCTGCCGCGTGCGCCGCAGATTGGGCGCTTCGTTGGGGAACACGGCGCTAGCTCGCCGAGCTAACGCTGCCACCGGACTTGTCAGAGAACGGTATACATTCTCCCGCGTCTTAACCCTGCTCGCGGTCATCAGTGCCATTCCGGTCTGGCACCGGTCTGAATGGTTCGCTGCTCCATTTCTATGCGGCTCTTTCATCCCCTACTCCTTGCCGGATTTGACCGGCGCTTTTTTTGACCCCGGTCTGCCCAGCGAAATCGGAACGGGCGGCGGGGTTGCCGCCGAATCACCTCGGGGCCTGGATGGGACGGGGGAGGACCTCCCGACGGGACCTTGAAGAATCCGCCGCCACCAAGTCCGCCGCCGCCGAAGGCGCCTTCGTCAGCCCGATCCTGGGTCTCAACGAGGACGTTTCTGGCGAAGCCTCTTTGAGGTTCCGTTCTTAGGAACGGTTCGACTTCTCGAAACCGTGGCTAAAGCTCTGCCGTCGTGTGCAGTTGGTTCAGTATGAGGCCGAGCAAGCTGCTCGGCTGATTCGTCTTCCGTTTCTTTTCCACGAGGCACCATACGCCTCCAATCGCGCCATCCAGACGTTGATCTGGGGCGTCGGATGAGGTCAGAAGGTCTTTCGCGCTTGAGGCACACGAGAATGCCCACGTACAAGAGCATTCCGACAAAAAGCACTTCGTCGAATCCATGGAGGATCCCGAGTGTCACTGCCAGCATTGAACCGCACACAGAGCTGACGCCGTTGATGCCCCACATCCAGGGAATGATCGCCTCTCTGGACGTTGCCTTTAACACGCTCAGCATGTACGGGCAGGGCATACCCATCACCACTCCCAAAGGCACTATAAGGGCTATGGATATCAGCATCTTCACAAACAACGTGCTACCGAGGTACCTCGTGAAGACGTCAGGCAGGAGCAACCACGTGTAGGCGAACACCAGCCCAACGAGGACCACAATCACAAGCCGGATTCGTTTGTGCCCCGTCGGTTTCGCCAGATACTTGACGCCCACGCCGCCAACGCCCATCCCAATGAACAAGGAAAGCAACAATATTGACAGCGACACAACGGGCTGCCCCAGGAAGAGGATGAACTTCTGGATCAACGCCATCTCAGTCATCATGAACCCGGCACCAAGGAACGTGAAGATCGCTATATAACGCCAATGTTGGCGTAGACTAAACCTCGCCCATTCCGGCCGTTCCGTGCCTGGCTTCTTTTTCGCGTCCTCCGCAGCGTGTCGAACTGACTTGCGTCTCCACAAATAAGCTACGAGCGGTGGGACAAAGACCGATCCGGCCAGTATGCAGAGCGATGTATACAGCAGGTTCTTGAGCATCTCCGGGGGCCTGCCGTCGTAATTGTAGAAGAATGGCCTGTTGTCGGTAACCAACTGGCTCTCAATCCCTATGGCCTGCAGCCACCTGCTCAGATCATTGCACGCATACAACTGCATCAGGCCGTTATCCATGACGCTGGCGGGTTTGGGACCTTCTACTGCAACCTGTTGGCCAGTCGCCAACAGATTCGAGAAGGCGGCGTTCGGTCTTGCCACGGCAAGCTGTTGCGCGGTCGCCGACAGATAGGGGAAGAACGCCACGCGGTCATTCGCTGGGCTGTCGAAGGCCTTCCACTTGTTGGCCATCGCATAATGAAAGGCTATTTCATTGGGGGCGAAGGCTTTCTTCTTTACCACCAGGAGAGTCATCTGTAGCTTGTCATTTCCCAGCACGTACAAATGGTTCATCGCCTGCTCAACCGTCGATTCGCTCTTCTTGAGTACTGGCAGCAAGATGGAGATCAGGCGATAAGTTTCTGCTCGCCCGTGCAGCAGAAAGATCAGTTGTCCATCGTCAGCCACATGCGCGAGATAGTCGGTGATGGCGTCGGTGGTGTACAGGTAATTCTCGGTCAACATGTACCCTTCGGCGCTCCGGCTTGTCTTCACACACGTCAGCGGCAGCACGATCTGGTCATACTTCTTGTCGCTGCGCCGCAGAAACGCTCGTCCCTCCTCGGCCACGACATCGACGTTGG
>JANXQG010000384.1 GCA_025356915.1 Planctomycetota bacterium
GCAAGCAAATGCCGCACTATCCGCAGTGCGCGTTGCGGATGGCGCGTTTCAAGGGAACGGACAAGACCGAATTCCTTGATAATCGGCAGTTGCACGGCCATGCGTTCCAAATCCTGGACGAAGCCATGCACTTCATCCTGAGAAATATCCCGATTGCCGGGCGCATTGAATCGGGGAAGCTGGAACGGCAGGATACGCCGCTCTACCCGCCGCTGGCTCTGCGTGAAGCCCTGGTCAACGCCCTGTGCCATCGGGACTACTCGATTCCGGGCGGGGCGGTCAACGTCGCCATCTACGACGATTGCCTGGAAGTCATCAGCACCGGATTGCTGCCCGCCGGCATCACCATTGCGGACCTGAAACGCAAGCACGTCTCGATCGCGCGAAATCCGCTCATTGCCGGCGTCTTCTATCGGCGTGGCCTGATCGAACAGTGGGGGCGGGGCACGGAGAAAATCGTCAACTGGTGCGTGGCGGCCGGGCAACCGGAGCCGGAGTTCGAGGAGCAGGCCGGCGCGGTCGTGGTGCGATTCCGGCCCAGCGGGTATAATCCGCCCTTGCGGATCAGTCACGACCTGACGGAGCGGCAGCGGCGCATTTTGCTGATCCTTAGCGACCGTGAAGGCTGGCGCGTTCGGGACATTTTGGAGAAGTTGCCTGACCACCCCGCGCCACGGACTCTGCGAGACGATCTTCAACTTCTCAAGAAAGTCGGGTTGGTGGAATCAATCGGAAGGTCTGTGGCCGCTCGATGGTGGCTGAAGTAAAAAGGTGTTGAAACGCGGAGAAGGGCGGAGAAGGGCGGAGAAATGCGGAGAAGGGCGGAGAAAGGCGGAGAAAGGCGGGAATGCGCAGAGTTGCGCAGGATAGCGCAGAGAATGCGCAACCAGCAAGTAAGGAATTGGGAAGAATAAGGAAGAATACGGAAGAGTAAGGCTCGTGACTACTTCAGCTCTAACGACAACCGTTTTCGACGCGATCCTGGCATCGCTCCAGGCGGCCGGCGCCTATCACAAGGACGACGCGGTGCCGCCGGCCGCCATCCTCTGGCCAGACGAGAAGCGGGAGTGGGAACGGTTGGTGCCCCGGCTCCGCATGGTCTTGCCGCATTTCCTCGTCTTCGGACCCTACGACCAGGCCAATCGCACCGGTCCTGCGATTTGGCTCCGTTGTGTCCTGGCCGGCAAGGTTCCCGATATTCCTGTAGGACGGATTGGCAATCCGTCTGAGGAGCGACGGATTGCCAATCCGTCCTACGATCCCGTGCCCATCCTTTATCTGCCCGGCGTCAGTCGTGCCACGCTCCGGGCTACTGAGGAATGCCCGAACGATCTGAAACCCCTGGCAGAATTGCAGTACCGGGGCGTCTTCTGGTCGCAACAAAACGGCAAAGACTGGACGGTCACGGCCTTTCTTCAGACCAATCACGGCGGGCTGCAACTGAAGATCACCCGAGACAACGCGACGACGGATTCGATTCGCCGGGCGTTGGAACAATTGGTCGATGTGCGGGTTGCCGAACTTCAGGCCAAGGCTGCCGCCGGCGAACTAAACGCTACCTACTTCGATTCGCTGGTGAGTGACGACTTGGTGGACGACCTGCTCTCGTGGCTCGCCGATCCGAAGGGCTCGCGGGACCGCTGGGAAACGAACCGGTGGGAAATCCTGGCCAGCCGTTGCATTGCCGATTACGGATTCGACCCGGCCCGGGACGGGGAACTGGTCGGTGCCGAGAAACTTGGCCTGCAAGAGAAGGCTGTCTGGAAGACCGCCTGGAAGCGATATGCGGTGGCTCCGCTCCGATATGCCGGACTTCTGGAACTTCTGCGAAAGGCCAGGCCCACGCCAAAGCCGGGCGATCTGTTCGCATCGCAGCAGGTTGAGTTCTGGCCACAGGACAATGAAGCCGAAGAAGCCACGCTACGCGACGCGCTAATGGAAATCGCCAACGTAGGACGGATTGGCAATCCGTCTGACGAGGAACGGATTGGCAATCCGTCCTACTTCTCGGTGGCCGAAGCCCGCAAGAAGCTGGTGGAACTGGACAAGAGCCATGCTCAGCGTCGCGAGTGGGTTTGGGCGAAGCTGAACCGTTCACCGCTCGCCCAAGCGGTCCAGCATCTTGCCACATTGGCCGAAGTCACCCAAACCGCTCTCACCGGGGCAACAACGGCCGATATGGTTGAAGCGTATGTAGGTCAGGCTTTCCAGCCTGACAAAGCTCAAACTGTCAGGCTGGAAAGCCTGACCTACTACGCGGGATGGCGGGCCGACGCGGCGGTGCTGGACGCCCTGGCCGCCGTGACACAGCCGCCAGACCGCGAAGCAGTGACGGGGGCCATCAAACACGTCTATGCTCCCTGGCTGCGGGATGCCGCGGAACTTTTTCAGGAGCGGGTCAAGCAGCAGCCGTTGCCAAGCCGAGACACGCCCCGCCTGGCCAAAGTGTCGGTGGGCACTTGTGTGCTCTTCGCCGATGGCTTGCGATTCGACGTGGGCCAGAAGCTCCTTGCCGCCCTGGAAGCAAAGCTCGGTAAAATCCAGAGTCAGCATCAATTTGTCGCCCTGCCATCGGTCACGCCGACCGCAAAGCCGGCCGTTTCGCCCGTCGCGAGCAAGATTATTGGGTCGGAAGCGGGGGAGGAGTTTTGCCCCTGCGTCGATTCGGGCGGCAAAGACCTTACGCCCGACCGGTTTCGCAAGCTGCTGGAGAATGAAGGCTATCAGGTCTTGGCGGCGGCCGATACGGGCAACCCGACCGGCCGCGGCTGGACTGAGTTTGGCAATCTGGATTCGACCGGTCACCAGGAGGGCTGCGGGTTGGCCCATCGGATTGCCGAGTTGATCGGCAATCTGGTGTACCGCGTCGAATCGTTGCTGGCCGCTGGCTGGCGGGAAGTGAGAATCGTGACCGACCACGGCTGGCTGCTCCTGCCCGGTGGCCTGCCGAAGACGGATCTGCCAAAATACCTGACGGCAACTCGCTGGCGGCGATGTGCCGTGGTCAAGGAGTCGGCGGATGTTGACCTGCCCTGCTTTCCTTGGTTTTGGGCCGACAAGGTGCGAATCGCTTGCCCACCGGGAATCGACTTGTTCATGGCCGGGGAAGAGTACAGTCACGGCGGCCTGAGCTTGCAGGAATGCGTGGTCCCGCAACTCACGGTCCTCGCTGGTGCCCAGCCGGCTGCCTCGGCAAAAATCGAAAGCGTGAAATGGGTCGGGCTGCGATGCCGGGTGAAGATTGCCGGGCAGTTTGACGGCTGCAAGGCCGATCTGCGGGATAAAGCGGCCGACCCGACGACATCCGCGTTGCGTGATCCGGCTGTCATTTTGCCGCCGGGGGCGACGTTGGCCAAAGCAGTCGGTTCGGATGGCAATGTGGCCCTGGTTGTTCTGGATGACACACGGGAAGGCAGTGCAACGACGTTGGTTCTGCTGGATGCGGCAGGCAACGTCATAGACAAGAACTTGGTGACGGTGGGAGGACCGTAGGGCGGATTGCCAATCTGCCTTACTGACGGATTGGCAATCCGTCCTACAAGAAGGAAAACGCAAGCAATGGAACTTGATCATCTCGACCGATTGGCCGCGGAAGCGTTCGACGGATACATCGTCCGCAAGGATTTGGTGCGTAAGTTTGCCCGCCAGTATCCCGTGCCGACCTACGTCTGCGAATTCCTCTTGGGCCGGTACTGTGCCAGCATCAACGAAGAAGAAATCCAGGAAGGGTTGCAAATCGTCGAGCGGCAACTTCGGGATCGGGCCATCCGCAGCGGGGAGGAAGAACTCTTCAAGGCCCGTGCCCGTGAAACGGGCATGGTGAAGATCATCGACATTATCTCGGCCCGACTGGACACCAAGAGCAATGCCTTCCTGGCGACGCTGCCGAGCCTGCAACTGAAAGACGTGAGCATTGACGACCGTATCGTTCACGACAACGAGCGGATGCTGACCGGCGGCTTCTACGCGGAAATCGACCTGAGCTATGACCCCGTGATTGCTGAGGAGAAGAACGGAAGGCCCTTCACGGCCTCGGCGTTGCGTCCTATCCAGCTATCGAAGCGGGATGTTCTGGACAACTTGTATGCGGGCCGGCGGCGGTTCTCGACGGGCGAGTGGAAGCATTTTCTGCTCCGCAGTATCGGCCTGGAGCCGACGGCGGTCACGGCCCGCAACCTCGATGCCTTGCTGATTCGGATGGTTCCGTTTGTAGAGAACAACTACAACATGGTGGAACTTGGCCCACGGGGCACCGGCAAGAGCCACCTTTTCCAACAGATTTCGCCCTA
>JANXQG010000392.1 GCA_025356915.1 Planctomycetota bacterium
CCGCGGGATTTCCATGAGGCGCTGCAATATTATTGGTTCTGCCACCTGGCGGTGATCACGGAACTCAACGGCTGGGATGCCTTCAGTCCCGGCCATCTCGATCAGCACTTGCTGCCGTTCTACCGTCATGGATTGAACGGCGGCACGCTCACCCCCGATCTGGCCCGCGAGCTGCTGGAGACATTCTTCATCAAGTTCAACAACCACCCGGCCCCGCCCAAGGTCGGCGTGACGGCCGAGGAAAGCGGCACTTACACGGACTTCGCCAATATCAATATCGGCGGGCTGTTGGCCGACGGTTCCGACGGGTCCAACGAACTATCGCACCTGTTGCTGGAGATTATCGACGAGATGCATCTCTTGCAGCCCAGCAGCAATTTGCAACTTTCGCGAAAGTCGCCCGACGCCCTCTTGAAACATGCCCTACGGGTCATCGGCAAGGGGTATGGATTCCCGTCGATCTTTAACACCGACAGCGTGGTCGAGGAGCAGATTCGCCAGGGCAAGACGCTCGAAGACGCCCGGGCCGGCGGGTGCAGCGGTTGCGTGGAAACGGGCGCATTCGGCAAAGAGGCATTTATCCTCACGGGCTATTTTAATCTCGTGAAGGTCCTGGAACTGACGCTGCACAACGGCGTCGATCCGCGTACCGGGCAGCTTCTCGGCCTACGGACCGGCACGCCGAGCAGTTTCACCACGTTCGACGAGCTATTCGCCGCATTCCGCCGGCAGTTGCATCATGTCATCGAGATCAAGATGCAGGGCAACCTGCTCATCGAACAGATGTATGCCGCCCTGATGCCGGCCCCGTTCCTCTCCGTGATTACCGACGACTGCATTAGCAAGGGCCAGGACTACAACGCCGGCGGCGCGCGCTACAACAACAGCTACATCCAATTCGTCGGCATCGGCAGCCTGACCGACAGCTTCGCCGCAGTAAAACAACTTGTGTACGACGAGCAGAAGCTGTCGCTGGGCGAGGTTCTCAATGCGCTGGAGAGCGATTTTGGCGGCCACGATCTGCTGCGCCAGCAGTTGGTCAATAAAACGCATAAGTACGGCAACGACGACGATTACGCCGATCAGATCATGGTCCGGGCCTTCAGTGCCCTGGTCGAGGAACTTGACGGGCGACCCAACGCCAAGGGCGGGCGGTTCCGCGTCGAGATGTTGCCGACCACCTGCCACGTCTATTTCGGCGCGATGACCGGGGCCATGCCCGACGGACGCAAGGCCACCCTTCCGCTCTCCGAAGGCATCTCGCCGGTGCAGGGCGCGGATCGCCACGGGCCGACCGCCGTAATCCAATCGGCCGCGAAGATGGACCACATCAAGACGGGCGGCACTCTCTTGAACATGAAGTTCTCGCCTGCCCTGCTGGCCGACGAGGCAAATCTTGACAAGGCAGCCCACCTCGTGCGAAGCTACTTCAAGATGGACGGCCATCATGTCCAGTTCAACATCGTCCGCGTCGAGACCTTGCGACAAGCCCAGGCCGCTCCCGAGTCGCATCGCGACCTGATTGTCCGCGTGGCCGGCTATAGCGATTATTTTTGCGATCTATCGCGCGAGCTTCAGGAGGAGATCATCGCGAGGACGGAGCACGCCGCGTTTTAGGCTCGCAGTCGTGTATGTT
Source organism: Planctomycetota bacterium (assembly GCA_025356915.1). Taxonomy (GTDB): domain Bacteria; phylum Planctomycetota; class Planctomycetia; order Pirellulales; family Thermoguttaceae; genus JANXQG01. Next base: position 1,637 of record JANXQG010000392.1, read on the forward strand.
CTCACTATCTTGACTTATGGCGAAAATACTGATCACCGGCGCAACGGGCTTCATCGGATTTCATCTTACTAGGGCGTTGTTGGATCAGGGGCATGAAATAAGCTGTCTGGTTCGCAAGTCGTCAAAACTCGATCGCCTGGCAGGGCTACTGATTCGCCGGGCGGACGGCGATGTAACCGACGCCGAGTCTCTGCGCCGGGTCGTGCCAGGGCACGATGCGGTCTATCATCTGGCTGGCTTGGTCAAGGCGATACGTGTCCAGGAGCTTTATCGAGTCAATTGCGAAGGTGTCGCCAATGTTGCTCGGGCATGTGCCTCGCAAACCACGCCACCGGTCTTGCTGTTGGTTTCGTCGTTGGCGGCGATGGGACCGTCTAGCCCGCAACGTCCGAGGCTGGAGGGCGATCCGCCCCGGCCGGTTTCAAACTACGGGCGCAGCAAGTTGGCCGGCGAGCATGCGGCCCGCCAATGGGCCGGGGAGGTGCCAATCACCATTCTTCGTCCGCCAGTCGTGTTTGGCGAAGCGGATCCGGCCACCTACGAGATTTTCCGTCCGATTGCCCGATGCGGGGTCCACGTCGTCCCCAGTTGGCAGACGCATCGCGTTTCACTCATCCACGCCGACGACCTCCTACAGGCAATGATTCTTGCGACCCAAAAAGGGAAACGCATCGTCCGTGAACCGGCCGACGAGGTTGCGCAAGGCTGCTATTTTACCCCAGCCGAACGGGATCTGACGTTCGCCGAGATGGGCCGCATGATGGGGGCAGCCCTGGGGCGCCGCAAAACCCGTGTGCTGCGACTGGGACCCGCTACAGTATGGGCATTCGCCCTGATCGCCACAACCTTTTCACAACTTCGCGGCCAAGCTTTGTACTTTAATCTCGACAAAGCCCGCGAGGCCAGAGCTGGCTCTTGGACCTGTTCCGGCGAGGCAGCCGCGCGCGATTTGGGATTTGTTGTGACAACTCCCTTGGACGAAAGGTTGCGGCAGACCGCCCAGTGGTATCGGGAACAGGGGTGGCTGTAATCTCTATGCAGGCTGGACGCCTACTTCTCTCCCCTCGCCCGTACGCGGGAGAGGGGCCGGGGGTGAGGGCTCAACTACTCCCCTCGCCCGTACGCGGGAGAGGGGCCGGGGG
>JANXQG010000394.1 GCA_025356915.1 Planctomycetota bacterium
GCAACGGGCTCAGCAACGGGCTCAGCAACGGGCTCAGCAACGGGCTCAGCAACGGGCTCAGCAACGGGCTCAGCAACGGGCTCAGCAACGGGCTCAGCAACGGGGGCGTCCGACGGAAGATCCAACGGTGTGGCTGCAATGACCACGTCCATCTCGGCAGTCCCAGCCACAGCCTCACCAGATGCGTCCTCGGGTGGGGGCGTGGATCGCGTCAGGTCGATGTCGAGACCCTTGGTTTCGACTTCAATGATCTCGGTAGCCGTACTTTTATCAGATTCCATGTTGGTTCAACCTAACAAGGATCAAAAATCTTCGTTGGCAAAACCACTTACACGAGAACAGTCGACCCATTCACGGAACAATTTGCCGTTTGGCAGCTGACCGGAAACCATCACCCCGCGTATAGGGTCGATCTTGACGATCATCCCCTGAAGCACTTCATCCTTGGTGACCGTCTCAGTGATCGCATCATCGTACTCCGAATAGGTGAGGAATACGTCGTGCGTTTCGCCTACATGTGCTACATACGGAGCGGCCACGTCGTTGGCAGCCGCGTCACCAGCGCCGCTGAGAAACTTGACCTTCCAGGTGTCATGGATCATATCCTGCACCTGACCGATGTAGACACCCGTAGTGTCGGCGTTGAGCACCAACACAAGCTCACCCGTGGCCCTTGGGTCACGGATACGAACCATGCGGTCCGTGCCACGAGTATCGTGGTCCGTGTACTCGAAGCCAAACTGCTCCGGAAACTCCAGCTTTTCCTTGAGGTCCCGAAGCGCATCGCGGTGACTGTATTGGCCATAGGCCATGTACGTCAGAAGCGACTTGGCGGCTTCATCCAGTGCGTCTTGGCCGACAATGGCCTCGATGGCCGCAGCCAGCTTGGGGTTCGCGCGGGCCACGTTGGTCAACAAGTCCGTCATGGTTTCGCCAGCGTAGGGCTTCAGCATGAAGTTACCGGGAGAGCCCCCGTCGTGCTCCTCCCCATCTTCGTCTTCGACGTCTTTTTCCGTCACAGACGGATCCTCGCCTTCATCCCCAAGGAACGCGTCGGGAACAAAAGGAGTGGGGATGCTTGCCACCGGTTCAGTCCTTAGTGGTTTCTTCGGTCAGCTCAGCGGCGTAGGCGGCGTCGCCGAAAGCCTCGGAGAAGTATTTCTGCAGACCCTTCTTCGAATCAGCGACCTGAGCTTCGCCCTTGGCGATGACCTTCAGGATGGCCTGCTTGTCCACACGAACAACACCGGCGGCTGCCTCGATACCCACGGTGGCGCCGTCGAGGTCCTGGATCTTCCCATAGGCGACCAAACCATTGTCATAGAAGCTGACACGGTCCCCGACACCCATGTCGATACCGGCTGCGACCTTCGCCTGCGCCAGCTTGGGTGCCGTACGGCTGCGGACACGACGTGCTTCGATGATGTCCGCGAGGTTGTCCGAGGACTGCCGAATCATGAAGCGACGGCCGGCATCATCAGCGGACACATCCCAAACTTCGTGGGTGTTCGCATCCACATAGCTGAGTGGATTCAGACGAACCATCGAGGGGCTGTCGGCATCCGTGATGGGGCGCGTAGACACCTGGGTGGCCATGACTACCGATACTGCATGGAGGTCCGTATGGATCTTCACGGTGTCGAGATTCGCCAGCACACCATTGCCGAAAGTGGCCAACACGAACTCCTCGATGTCTCGACCGGTCGGTGGCTTGAGAGTCGGGTTGTGACTGATCACAACTTGACCCACGCGGCGACCGTCTTCGATCCCTTGGTAGTCCGTGATCGCAAGGTCCTGACGACCGGCATACCCAGCCGTTCGGATCTGAGTGGCCATTTTCGAAAGAAGCTTGTCAGCGATGCTCATTTGTGTCCTTGTCACGGTGTGCGGACCGTCAGCCGTTTGGTGCAAAACATGAACTTTGGCAATACGCCTACTTCATAACTAACGCTAGACTCGTAGACCTTGTTCTTTAATCTAACGCGGTCCTTGACATACGGTTGGATGCGACCTATGCGTAGAGTATAAGAGTCGGGTCAAGTCCTTCAAACTGCGCACAGGTTTGTCGACTAAACCTTGCTGTGGGATATAGTTCATGAGAAAGCGTAGCATGGCCAAGTTCATCAATTTCATCAAGGCAATCAGTTCCTTGGGAACTTCGGCAGAGTGTAGTCACGTGTGCGGGGCCCACTTATGTGAGGGGCCCGGGCCTGATATCCTGACACCCACCCAATGCCGGGACCGTAACGGTCGTACCTACCTGACACCCGAGGATGTCACGGCATCCTTGCGCACAGGGTGCCCACGCGAGGAAGTACAGGTACACGTGTTGCAACATTTAGCGCGCAAGAATGCCGAGGACTGGAGCCTTTGTGCGCTGGTGGCGCTGGCGAAGGATCACCGATGACCGGCAAAGAAGCATACCAGGAGGCCAAGCGCCGTTGGGGACCCGACGGAATGTGCTGGTTGGTGACCAACACAACGGGAAGCTACCACTGCATGGTTGGCGTTGTAGATGGGAATTCCTCTAATTTCCACATTCACGGGCAGGGCGCAACCCTGGAAGAAGCGTTCGCGGATGCCGATCGTCCACATCAGTGGGTCCACGAGGGCATGAATGGTGACGAGGCACTCAGGGAGGCCTACAACCGCTGGGGGTTCCGTGGCGTGTGCCGCGACCGTGGCGACGGCCATCACCCGTTGGTGGGCCACTATATGGTCGGCGTCGAGAACCAAGAGTCTGGTAGCATCATCGTACACGGGGAAGGCCCGACGTGGGAAGCGGCCTTCGAAGAAGCTAGCGGACGCGCTGAATTTATGGCCGAGATGACAAGATGCCCGTGTGGGTGCGGGGCGCAGAACGTCAGTCAGTGCTGGAAGGGCTCTATCGACGCCCGCTGCTGTATTTGTGGGGCCCATCCTTGCTACCAGATGATCGGCGACGACCCCTGGTGTGTCAGGTGTGCGGAAAGGTAAACTACCCGTCCCTAAAGGGATGGCTTGAATCATAAGGAAGCAACGATGAATACCGCAACTGCCACCAGGATCCGCGAAGCGTGCCTGGCCATGAAAGCGAAAGGCATCCGTCTAACCCGTGGGCCGTGGTTCGAGTTCAGCGGCGACAATATCGTGGCGTGCTGTGCCATCGGCGCCGTACTGGTCGAAGCTGGTGTGGCCCAACGTGCCGAGGACCTGAGTCGGCCCGGCTACACACGACGGGCCTGTGAACTACTGGGGGTAAACCCCTGGTGGCTCTACCGCTTCTGGATGGGGTTCGATAGAGATTTCCAGATCATGTTCGAGGACGCGGAGGACAGGAAAACCGAGGACGACGTCAGCGCTTTCGGGATTCGACTCAGGAAAGAATTGAGCACGTGAAAGTCACCGTACCTAGAAACGTACGCATCGCACTTAAGATCGCGACATCGATATTGCCCAAGTTGCCCCAGAAAGGTGACTCGTGGCTACAAATCGCGGTCAAAACACTCGGCATCATGAATTCCGTGGATGAAATCATGTTCCCCTCCTCGCACAGCCAAGTGCAAGCGATCGTAGACCGCTACGATCTGCAGGTGGCGTCGAATAAGCAATTTGTGGAAATCTTCTTCGGCACGAACCTCAGAGAACAATTCAAGGTCCGGCTGACACATACACATAGCGCCGATCATATGAAAATCATCGAGGCCGACAGCGATAACTACGGCAGGCTTCTGTTCATGGAAGGATACAGAGACGGAGATGTGCGTTGCGAATTCTACCATTCCAAGGGCATGGACTTCATGGCCCTCATGAACCAGCTGTGGGAAGGGTACGACGGGCGCATCCAGGTCACGTCGGTAAAGAACACGTATGGGGAACAAGAATCGGCGCTCACCACGTTCAATACCTGCCCAAATCCGCTCTACGGAGTTCTGCATGGACGGATGAAACATTTGGTCACTCGGCACCGGCGATTTGCGGTCGACAAGATTCCGCGCACCTACATGCTGTATGGCCCGCCAGGTACTGGGAAGTCCAGCTTCGCCACGCAGTTTGCGGAGCGACTCGGAAGTCGTAGCCTCCGTATGGAGGCCAGGACGTTTGCGACCCAGGACGTCAAGAACATGATGTTCCTCTTGCATAGTATGCAGCCCGACTTCTTGATCATCGACGACGTGGACAAAGCAGATATGTCCGAAGACATTCCAGCCATCTTGGAAATAATGCAGCGCTTCAAGAGTGATCACAGCACGATGAGCGTGATCATGACGTCCAACGCGATCACAGGGTTTGATCCAGGCTTCCTACGTCCTGGCCGCATCGACACATGGGTTGAATTCCAGTTGCCAGAAGAAGCGGAACGGCTCGACGTGCTCACCCGGTATAGCGAGGAATTCAAGGTACTAGCAACGAAGGAGCAGATCGCAGGTCTAACGACCGTAACCGCAGGTCTATCGCATGATTACCTACGGGAAATCGCGCAATTACTGCGCTACGACGACGCAGAGAGCGTGATGTCCACAGTCGCGCTCATGAAAAAGCTGCAGGTGCCGGCGGCGAAGTGACGGAACCCCGTTGACAGCTGCGGTTCACGTTATTATTCGTATAGTATGATCCTCCCGAACCGAATCAACACCCGCTGCGGCGTCTGCAAGGCCGCGGTCCTCGTTGGCGCTGGTTGGTCCGAAGTCAACAACGGCCAGTGGACCACCCGTTGCCAGCCCTGCAGCGGCCACGTGGCGACGGCCCCGACCGTACAGGTATCGATGTGGAACGGCCGGGTAGCCTTCAAGATCGACGGCTTCCTAGGGCCCGAGATGTTCAGCACGTTCCGCCGCTGCTTGGAGGGTTCGAAGTTCGACTTCTCGGCCAAAGTCAACACGATCGGAATCCAGGATGCCACGCGGGCCATCCAGGCGCTTGTTACGTCCGGCATGCTGGTCAACGTCGCCGCTGACGTCCGAGCCACCCTGACGGTCACCCAGGAGAGCGTGCGGGCCGACCGCGTCGCTGCTGGCAACCGCGCCGATCAGGTAGACGCGGCTCTCAAGACCCGCGGGCTCAACCTCTACAACTTCCAGCGTCACGGTATCAATTGGCTCTCCGGCTGCAAGGGTGCGCTCCTCGCCGACGACATGGGGTTGGGCAAGACCGTCCAGGCCATCACGGCCCTCCCGGAGAACGCTCCGGTTCTCGTCATCTGTCCCGCGGTAGCGAAGGGCGTTTGGTCCCGCGAGATCGCCAAGTGGCGAGCGGATCTTCGGGTCACGATCTTGAACGGCCGAGGTTCCTTCCGCTGGCCCGCCCCGGGCGAGGTCGTTGTCACCAACTACGATGTGCTTCCGGACGTTGGGGCAGCGACGAGTAAAGACACGGCCCTCCTCGACCTGGCCCCCCAGGGCTGCGTGGTCATCGCCGACGAGGCCCACGTGCTCAAGGGTGGTAAGCGCACCAAGCGCGGGCTTCGTTTCCAGACGCTGGCCTCGACGGCTCGCAAGATGGACGGTCGCACCTGGCTGCTGACGGCCACGCCGCTCCTGAACCGCCCGCAGGAGACGTGGAACGTCCTCGCTGCCGCGGACCTCGCGCATACCGCGTTCAGTAACTGGAACAACTTCGTCCGTGTCTTCAACGGCCGTCCCGGAGAGTGGGGCGGTTACACGTGGGGCACCCCGGACGCAGAGGCCGCTGCCATGTGCCTCCGCCGCGTGAGTCTCCGCCGTTCGAAGATCGAGGTGCTCACCGACCTGCCGGCCAAGCGCCTCAGTTTCCGCACCGTCGACCTGACGGCCCGGGACACGAAGGCCCTGGACGCCATTGTGGCCAAGCTCGGTGGTACCGAGAACCTCGCGGCTGCCCTCCGGTCTGCCATGGCGGGCAGCGACAAGGACCTGTGCTTCACGGAGATCAGCCGGGCCCGCGCCATCCTCGCGAAGGCAAAGATTCCGGCCATGATGGAAGTCATCGAGAGCTTTGAGGAGCAGGGAGAGCCCCTCGTGGTCTTCAGCGCGCACCGCGCCCCCATCGATGCCCTGCATGGCCGGGCCGGATGGGCCGTCATCACCGGGGACACGGCCCCTGAGGAGCGCACCAGCATCGAGAACGACTTTCAGAATGGAAAGCTCCTTGGTGTCGCCTGTACGATCAAGGCCGGCGGTGTGGCCATCACGCTCACCCGGGCGGCCAACAGCCTCTTCGTCGACCGTGAGTGGACCCCGGCCCTCAACGAACAGGCGCAGGACCGCATTTTCCGCATCGGCCAGCTCCGCGGCGTCTGCTGTGACCACCTGATCGCCGACCACGTGCTGGACCAGCGGATTGCCGATCTTCTGGAAGAGAAGACCAACATCGTTGACAACTCCATCCAGGCGTCAAACGTGGGCGCCGACGACAACGTGGTCGTCGAGACCGTTCTGGACCTCAGCGCTGCCGATGCGGCCGTGAAAGCAGAAGCGGACCGCGTTGCGGCTGCGAAGGGTCTGGCAGCCGAAGAGGCTGCACGCCGGCTGGACCGGGCAGCAGAACTGGCTGCCAAGGAGGCCGAGAAGGAGGCGGAGGAGACCAAGAAGCGCCGCTACGAGGCTGCCCGCCAGCGCGCTGTTGCCCGCGGGATCGTGGTTCGCGTGGACGACCCGACGCGTCGGCCGGCCCGCACGGAGGCAGAGCGTTGGGCCGAGAAGGCTGTCGTGCATCTGGCTGGACAGGACAGCGACTTTGCCGCGGTGCTCAACGACGTAGGTTTCAACAAGCCGGACGTCTCGGATGGCCACTGGTTCTCCAAGGAGGTACAGATGGGCAGGGGCCTTACTTCGGCCCAGTGGCTGCTGATGACCAGCATGTGCCGCAAGTACCACCGTCAGGTCGGTGAGTGCCCGGGTTCGGAGGTGTCGAGTGACGAGGTGTGAAGTGTGTGAAGCCTACGTCCCCGGCACAATCTACGGTCGTGTCATACACATGGAGGAAAAATACATCCGGCTGCTCTACAAGATATGCCGGAGAAAAGGGTACCCGCATGACTTCTACACACTGGCCGCTGCCTGTGTTATGGTGCTGCGCCCGGCTGACGTCACGCCTACACAGCGCAAAGAAGCCAAGCTAGCCATTTTCTACTGGGCGTATCGAACTATCATGCCAGAGGAACAAGTGCGCCAATCATGACACACCTTTGCTGGAACACCGAATGCCCCAACCATTCCGTGCTGGCGTCCATCCCGTGCCGACAGTGCCGCGACAGAGCGCGCGGTGTACCACCTGCGGTACCCAAGCTGCCGAAGCGAGTACGGGCCACCGTGGATGCTGGATTCCAGCAGCGAATGAAGGCGCTGAGGAGCGCTACCTATGGCGTCGCGTACTTCGTCCGTCGCTTCAGCAGCGATCGGGATGCCAGGAACGTTTTGGCTGCAACCACGCAGCCCAAGAGGCACGGATGTAGCACGTAACTATCTATGTTTCTTCCAAAATGCTGCCAAGGTATGAATGAAACCATCACTGAGCTTGAAGCTCTTCAGGGGTTTGAAGTGACCGCCATCCACGGATCCGAACCTAGCCTTCTTGGTGCTGAAGTCCAGCTCCCACATCGTGTCGATGTTAGGCATGATGACGTCCAGCAAGGTACCGGTCACCGACAAGTGATCGATCGTAACCCCCTGGGTGCGTAGGAACTTCACAGCCTGTGCCGGGCGCATCGTCAATTCCTTACCGGAGGGCGCATGCGCCAAATAACGACCCGCCATGCGGGAAACCTCTGGGCTCCCGTAGTCGATCAGCGCCTGTAGGAAGTCTGGCGGCAATACCTTACCACCGGTACTAGGGTCGAAGCTACGGAGATCCGTGGCCGCTACGTTCTCAGCGGCGCGGACCACATCGGCTGTCGTACTGGCGTTCTGCCACAGATGGAAAGCTTCCAAGAAGCCCATCACTGGTGGCGCACTCGCATCTAGGAAAATGTTCTCGTCAGCCACTGACTCTGCGGCGTCCAGGATATCCTCGGGGTCTTGACCCTTGCCTTCTTTGACGTACCACTCGATGAAGAGTGCGAGGGCAAAGTTAGGGTCACGAGCCGCTTCGGTCTCGTATGACTCGCGTAACTGCTGGATCTCCTCAGGGGACCACTTCTCATTTTCGAATGTCTTCAATAGATGGGCACGTAGCCATCCGTTCAGATACTGATGCCACGCAGGGCCACTATACTGCTGGCGAATCTCTTCGGCGTTCATTATTCTCTAAACTACTTGACAGCCTGGTCGGCATCACTAGGATGCCATTTATGCACAACGAGAAGGATTTGGAGTACCTGGAGACCTGGCACATGCTCCGACTTCCGCACGACACGACGGAAGCCATGAAGGGTCGTATCTTTGAGGTCCCTTGACCCTCGCTGCGCGCTGCCTTAGGCGCGCCAAACTACTGGACAACGTAGAAAATAGTACGTAGGGTTCCAAGCTGCTGCCAGAAAAGTTGTTCAAATTTGCTTGACTAGGCTAGGAACATGATCTACAGTGAGTCCTAAGCTAGACCGAGAACCCGTTGTAGGATGAGGCCGAGCTTGTAAGGGTAGTGTCCCCCATGGTGAGCTTCTTAGCTAAAGTGTCAGCGGAGAACCGAAAGCGCACAGCATCGTGAAAAAGTCTCGTTTCTTATACCTGAATCCGGAGGCCAACGCCGGAAAGATCCTGGAGTTGGAAGCCCTTCAGGCCGGGTACTCGGACTACCTAGGCGTCTGTGTGGCTACCATGTTGGTAGCCCACCGCTTTAGTGTTGCACTAAAGGATAGGAAGACGTTCTTCCCGCCATGTGCTATCCTAAGCAGCCAAATCGTCAAGAACGTTAGGGATCACGCCATCGGAATCGTCTCCGGCTGGGCCGCATCGAAATACACAACGAAACTACGTGGGATCATCAAGACCAAATTCAAGGCTGGTGAGATCGACGAAGCCCAGCGTTCAGCCCTATGCATCCTCGGAAAAAGGCTGGTAGACAACCCTAGCGGTAAAGTCACCCAAGAATCGCTCGACCTCTACTGGTCATGGCTTCTCGATGAAGATATTGTCGGACGGGCTCCTAGCGTTTCATCCAGGTGCGGAATGCGGATGAGCGAGATGACGGCCGTGTTGGATCATAGTGAGGACACGCATCTAACGTGTTGGTGGCTCGGATTCAGTCACCTCAAGGCGGGGAAGGCCCGCATTCAGCTTCCGTTGGCTGCCAATCCGTACGTCAAGAACGTCAATGCTGTCTCGAAGGGAATACTGGCTAGAAAAGACCGTAAAGGTCGTTGGCGCTTCGAGGTCGTTGAACGCAAGATTTGGGAAGTGCCAGAGGTTCTCCCTGAGATGCCACGCCTTGGGGTGGACGTAGGCTTGAACGTCATGGCCGCGACCTCTGATGGGAGGCTTCTAGGATCTGACTTGAAGCCCAGGTTCAATACCCTATACAGTAAGGTTCGAAATCTACGAGCCAACCGCCAGCGGCAGGGATTTAAAGTCAATTCTCCTCGGCTAGACTGCTTGGAATCCAAGCTCACGGGTCTCGTGAAGACAATGGCGGGCCAATGCTCGAATGATCTTGTTTCCGCATACCCTGGTACCGTGTTCGTGATCGAGGATCTCGACCTCCGAGGTTGCCGTGGTCAGAAGAGGTTTGCCTACCGGGCTCTCCACAACTCATTGGTACCCAAGGCTCCTTGCGAGGTGGTGAACCCAGCGTATACGAGTCAGCCATGCCCGTCGTGCGGTTATGTTTCAAGGAACAACAGGAAAGGAATAGAGTTTCACTGCCGCTCATGCGGCAGGATCAGTCACGCTGATGTGGTAGGAGGGATCAACTTGCTCGGACGT